>JAADGJ010000074.1 GCA_013152435.1 Chloroflexota bacterium
CAAGCGCATGGTATCAGTTCCCGGCCGGTTCATCGCAACGCGCTCATAGCCCCTCCTCCCTCCAGGGTGATCTCGAAGTCGCCGCAAGCCCATTCACCAATCCGCACTCAACCGTGGTAGGGCGACACATGCGTCGCCTTCCACAGTTCCATGCGGTACCACCGCCGCTGCCAGGCCTCAGAGATGCCGAAAAGGCCCAGTTTTTAACAGAGCGTGTTTGAAAATTTACCGGCAAGATGTCTGAGGGGTCTCCCTCAACGACCAGCTCCACAGGGGGGGAGTGGAGGGGACCTCCCCTCCACGGAAATCCCACTTTTCCGGCCTGTACCTGCCTTTCTCAGCCCTTCCCGAAGGACTCGGGCCGAGGCCAGGCAGGTCGAGGGCAAAAGAAAGGCTTCTTCCGGAGGGGCTCCGCCCCTCTGGGCCTCCCCACAGCAGAAGCAACGGCACTGTTCAGACACACCCTAACAGGGACACGACGGCGCCGTGTCCGCTACGATCGATGCTCCGCCGATGATGAATGCCCGGATGCTCTCTTACGGTTGAGGTTCGTCATCAATGAGGAGAAGCTCAGAATAGCCACCCAACTGCCATCATTGAGGTCTATCAGAGGGGTAAAGCCAACTCATCCTGATCGCTGGTTAAGGGTGGTGGCTGGAAGGAAGAGGTCAAACGTGGTCACCCGGCCGTCCGCGTTGGCATCCCCTGCCCGCAATACACTATTCCTGGCGTCCTCGACGCCTCTCTGCGGTTTTTGGGTTCTCCAGATGTCACTCGCCAGACCGGTCAGGCTGTGGGGACCGCGGACGAACACGGTGTAGGTAGTGAGGACAAGGTCGGGGAAGACGAACACGCCGTTCTCGTCGGCTGAACCCTCAGCCATGAACCTTAGTAAACCGACCACAAGACGTGCGTTTCCTCATAAAAATATACCACAGCATATCCACCAAGTCAATGTTGTCATCTGAAAAGCGATACGCCTTTTCGCGTGGGAGCGATCGCCGGGAGGCTTTTCGTGCATTCCCAACGAATTGCCCGGCGGTGTGGCCTCAAGTATAATTCAGTGAGCGAACGCCACAAAGAGCATTCTCCTAAAGGAGGCCAAAGCCCCCTAATGATGACGATCCTGAACCTCCCGCCCGCCACGTGGCGGCTGATCATCCACGGCGCGGCCGACGGCGCCACCAACATGGCCATCGACGAGGCCATCGCCCGGGCGGTGGCGCAGGGAGAGGCCCCGCCCACGCTGCGCTTTTACATGTGGGAGCCCCCCTGCATCTCCCTGGGGCGACACCAGAAGCTGCGAGACATCGATCTGGAAGCCTGCGCGGCGCGTGGGTATGACGTGGTGCGCCGCCCCACCGGCGGACGCGCCATCCTGCACACGGACGAGCTGACCTACTCCGTCGCCGCGCCGGACTCCGATCCGCGGGTGGCGGGCGCGGTCATGGACGCGTATCACCGGCTGAGCCAGGGGCTGGTGGCCGGGCTGCGCATCCTGGGCATCCCCGCCGACGAGGCGCCCGGCACCAACCGGGCGGGGGCGGACGTCTCCGCCGCTTGCTTCGAGATCCCATCAGCCTACGAGATCTGCGTGGACGGCCGCAAGATCATGGGAAGCGCCCAATACCGCTCCGGCCGCATGGTGCTGCAACACGGGTCGCTCCCCCTGTACGGGGATCTCACCCGCATCGTCGACTGCCTGGCCGTGCCCAGCGAGACCCGTCGCGAGGCGCTTCGCACCCTGCTCCGACGACGCGCCCTGACCGTGGAGGCCGTCCTGGGACGCACGCCCACCTTCCGGGAGGTGGCCCAGGCCCTGGCTCAGGGATTCGCTCAGGCGCTTCGCCTGCGCCTGGAGCCGGGGGACCTGCTTCCCCTGGAACGGGAGCTGGCGGCCGATCTGCGCGCCAGCCGATACGCCAATCCCGAATGGACCGGCCGCGTGGGAGCCCCTGAACGGCCGGCCGAGACGAGATGACGATGGTCATTGGAGTGCTCACCCTGGAGCTACGCCTGCCGGGGAACGGCTCGCTAAAGGGGAAACGCGGCATCCTGAAGCCGCTGATGGCCCGCCTGCGCCGGGACTTCAACGTCTCCGTGTCCGAAGTGGACGCACAGGACGTGTGGCAACGAGCCGTGGTGGGAGTGGCCTGCGTCTCGCCCAGCGCCGACTACGCCCACGGGCTGCTCACGGAGGTCGCCCAGGCGGTGGAGTCATGGCGCATGGATCTGGAGGTCGTGGACTTCTACATCGAGCTGATCCACTAGCGCGAGGAGGAACGCCCACGCCGGAAAGCGGAGAAGGCGCGGGCTCCCGGGGAACGGTTCAGGGATCTCCATCGAAAAGCGCTCACCCCGCCGCCGTGGCCTCCGGAGCGTACCGGGCGACCATCTCCGGGGTCAACGCGTTGGCCCGGGCGATCTCGCCGTAGAAACGGCCGCTGGGACGCACGCTCCCCGGTGGCCACATCCAGCTCGATCAGCCCGAAACGCAAACCCCATCCCTCCGCCCACTCGAAGTTATCCACCAGCGTCCAGTGGAAGTACCCGCGGATGTCGACGCCCTCGCGCAACGCGCGATGCATCTGCGGCAGATACGTGGCCAGCAAGAGAGGCCGCACGCGATCGGCGGCGTCGGGGATCCCATTCTCCGTCACATAGATGGGCTTGCCCAGCCGCGCCGCCCGCTTGAGCACACGATAGAATCCCCGAGGCGACAGCGCGGCATACGGCTCGCCATCCGCCTTGATGTCCGACAGTGGCGCGCCCGGAGGGAGCAGGTACCGGGCCAGCGCCTGAGTCGGCCGCCTCGGATCGAAGCGCACCCGATAGTGCACGTAGTAGTTGACGCCGATGAAGTCCTGGCTATCCACCAGAGGGCCATGGACCAGCCCGGTGCCGACCGGGAAGCGGATCTTCCCATCGTGTGGGGCATACAGGGAGACGGCGTTGAAGACGTGGTCCTGCAACGCGGTCATCGCCCGGTCCAGGGCGGAGCCCGGATCGGCGGGTTCGAAGAGGGCGATGTGATGCGCCAGGCCGACCTGAGCCCGGCCGTCCATCTGATGGATCACCCGATACGCGGCCGCGTGGGCGCGCAGCATGTGGTTCAGGACCCTCAGCCCCCGCAGAGGATCGTGGCGGCCGGGCGGGAACTCCCCCAGGAGATAGCCGAACGCGATGTAGATGTTGGGCTCGTTGATGGTGCACCACAGCCGCACCAGATCGCCCAGCTCCCCGACGACGTACCGAACATATCGCCGGAATCGATCGATGATGCGGGAATTCTCCCAGCCTCCGCTGCGGGCCACCCATAGGGGATCCGTGAAGTGATGGAGCGTGACCATCGGCTCCATCCCCCGGTCCCGCATGGCCTGCAGGATCTCCCGATAGCGGGCAACAGCCCGGCGGTCGTACGTCCCCTCGTCAGGCTCGATGCGGCTCCACTCGATGGACAGGCGATGGGCATTCTGCCCCATCTCGGCCGCCCGGTCCAGGTCCGCCTCCGCCCCACCGGGCTCCCACCAGCCGCACGCCCGGCCGGAGCGATCGCCGCGCCAGATACGACCGGGCTGCTCCTCCCACGCCCACCACTGATTGTTGCGGTTGTCCCCCTCCACCTGATGGGCCGCGGTGGCCGTGCCCCACAGGAAACCGTCCGGGAAGGAAAGCGTCTTCATGGAGGTCCCCTTCGCCCGTCACTCGGACGCCGGAGGATCTGCCGATCCCTCGACGCCCGCGTCCTCGATCTCCGGCCTCTTCGGCGGCGGCCACGGGAAGTGCTGCAATCCCACGCCCGCCTCCGCCAGAAATACCCGCGAGTACTCATCGGGATAGTTCCCTGCGTAGACGACGCGCACGATCCCCGCGTTGATGATCATCTTGGCGCAGGTCAGGCAGGGCTGATGGGTGACGTATATGGTGCCCCCCTTGACGCTGACGCCATGGAGCGCCGCCTGGATGATGGCGTTCTGCTCCGCGTGGAGGGTGCGCACGCAATGCCCATCGACCATCAGATGCCCCACGTCGTCGCAATGAGGCAGCCCTGCCGGGGCACCGTTGTACCCCGTCGTCAGGATCCGCCGATCCTTGACGATGATCGCGCCCACGTGCGCTCGATCGCACGTGCTCCGCTTTGCCACCTGAAAAGCGATCCCCATGAAATACTCATCCCAGGAAGGACGGAACATAAGCGACACTCCTTTCGACAGGCCCATCACCCGGCGATTCGCCGGCATGGACGACATGCGGGGAGGACGAGATCGTCTCGGCCCCGCCTGCCGCGGGGCCGCTCAACAAAAATAGGGGCGGCGTACCCATGGGACACCCACCCCTTGTCATGCGCTTCCTGACTCTTCCCCCGACGGACGCATTCGCGATCGCTCACAGCCTAGGTCGCGCCCACATATGCGGCGCAAGGCGCCCTCGCATCTTCCCTCTTACACCGCGCCAGGCGGTCGATAGAGCCCCCGCTTGATCAACTTCTCCACCTCGACCTGGCACTGGACGCAGAGGGTGGCGTCGGGCTTCACCTCCAGGCGTTCAGGGGGGATAGGCTGACCACATCGCTCACAGATGCCATACTGTCCTTTCTCGATCGCCCGCAACGCGGCCTCGATCGACTTCAGCTTGGCCTCCAACGCGGCCAACAGCGCCGCACTCTTCTCCCGTTCGATCAGGTCGGGGTCGCCCTCTTCGGCGTCGATATCCACCTCGCCCTTGAGCGACTCCTGCAGCATCTCGATATCTGCCAGCACCTGATCGCGTTCCGCCTCCAGCCGTTCTCTCTCTCGTTGTGTCACTTCCTCTCTGCTCGGCATCTTTCACCTCGCCGGCCCACCACCGGTTGGGTTCTTGCAGACGTCACGTCTGCAGGTATACCAATTTGGATCTGTTATCCACCATACATCAAACGGGGAAAACTCCCATCTCAACCCGATTTCGACCTTCGGATGCACACCCTTGAAATTGTACCCCCTTATACCAGCTTTTCTTTTGGAAGTCAAGACATTCTGCGCGATGCCAGCCCACAGACACAGATTTGACGAACATCCGCCCCGGCAGGATGCACGTCCCCTCCCATGAGCGTTTTTCCCTCCGCGCCCGCATCTGGTATAATGCCGTGGGGGAACAAATGAGCGAACGCATGATCTCACCGGATGCAAAGTCGGAGGAGCGGGCCCTGGACGCCGCGCTCCGCCCCAAACGGCTGGACGATCTGGAGGGCCAGGATCGCCTGCGGGATAACCTGCGCATCCTGATCGAGGCGGCGCGGGCCCGCGGCGAGGTCCTGGACCATATCCTGCTGTACGGGCCGCCGGGCCTGGGCAAGACGACGCTGGCGCACATCATCGCCAACGAGATGGGCACCAACATCAAGGTCACGGCCGGCCCCGCCATCGAGCGCGCCGGCGATCTGGCCGCCATCCTGACGAACCTGCGCCAGGGCGACATCCTCTTCATCGACGAGGTGCACCGGCTGGGCCGGGCGGTGGAGGAAGTCCTCTATCCCGCCATGGAGGACTTCGCCCTCGACATCGTGATCGGCAAGGGGCCCTCCGCCCGCTCCATCCGGCTGAAGCTGCCGCGCTTCACGGTCATCGGGGCGACGACGCGCCTGGCGCTGCTCACCGCCCCGCTGCGGGCGCGATTCGGCGCCGTGTATCGCTTCGACTTCTACGATCAGGCCGCGCTGGAGTCCATCGTGCGGCGGGCCGCCCGGCTGCTGGGCGTCCCCATCACCGACGACGGGGCGGCCGAGATCGCGCGACGCGCCCGGGGGACGCCGCGCGTGGCGCTGCGGCTGTTCCGCCGCGTGCGTGACTACGCGGAGGTACGGGCCGACGGAGAGGTCACCGCCGAGGTGGCCGATCAGGCGCTGCGCCTTCTGGAGGTGGATGAGCTGGGGCTGGACTTCCTGGACCACAAGGTGCTGGAGGCGCTGATCCACAAGTTCGGCGGGGGCCCGGTGGGGCTGGAGACGATCGCGGCCGCCATCAGCGAGGAGCCGGATACCATCATGGACGTGGTGGAGCCGTACCTGCTGCAACTGGGCTTCCTGGATCGAACCCCGCGCGGTCGCGTGGCAACTCGCCGGGCCTACGAGCATCTGGGTGTGCCGTTCCCGGAACGACCCGAACAGCCCAGCCTGTTCAACGAGGGGGACACACCGCCATGAGACCCAAGATCGGCGTCACCGCACGTTCCCTGGAGCCCGCCTCGCTGGAGCGGCTGCGCTGGTACATGGAGAGCGTCCGCCTGGCGGGCGGCGATCCGGTGGTGCTGGCCCCCGACGGCCCACACCCCCATCAGGAGGCGATCGACGGGCTGCTGCTGTCCGGCGGAGGCGACGTCCACCCACGATACTACGGCCAGCCCATGGCGGGCGCGGAGGCCGATGGCGTCGACGAGGCTCGGGACGAGATGGAGATCGAGCTCACCCGGGCGGCGCTGCGAGACGACCGGCCCATCCTCGCCATCTGCCGGGGGATCCAGCTCCTGAACGTCGCCATGGGCGGCGCGCTGATCCAGGACCTGGGCGAGGGGCACCGCACCCCCAAGGGCGCCTACAAACATCACCTGATCTGGGTAGAGCCGGGGACGCTCATGGCGGCGACGTTGGGGGCCTCCGGCCAGGTGGCCGTGAACACCTACCATCATCAGGGCATCCGGGCCGACATGCTGGCGCCGGGGCTGATCGCATCGGCCCGAGCCCTGCCCGAGGAATGGCTGATCGAGGGGGTGGAGAGCCCCGACCACCGTTTCGTCCTGGGCGTGCAATGGCACCCCGAGCGGCACCGGGAGGTGCCCCACCTCCATCGGCGCCTGTTTCAGGCGCTGGTACGAGCGGCAGCCGATCGGGCATCGAGATCCTGACGGGAACGCTATCCTGAAAGAACGAGGCGACACATGGGATCACTGTCCTTCCTGGGACCCTTCCTGATCAACCTGCCCCTCCTGCTGGCCTATCTGGTCGGCATGGGCGCAGGCGCTATCCTGATCTCCCGAGGCCGATTGGCGGCCGGCATACTGGCCCTGATCGGCTTCGCGCTGTTGGAGCTGCGCGCGCTGTTGGGAGCCATCATCGCTTTGTCGCCCATCTATCTCTCCCGCATGATGCCGGCCTTTCAGATCGGCCAATGGCTGGCCGGGATCACCTTCGTCACGAACCTGATGGCCGCGCTGGCGATCTGCCTCATCGCCGTGGCGCTGGTCCGCGCGGCCGAACGCTCTGAGACGTGAGAACCGCGGATTTCGATTACGAGCTACCGCCTGAGCTGATCGCACAGACGCCGGTAGAGCCCCGAGATAGCTCCCGCCTGCTGGTCGTGCACCGGGAGACGGGCGATCTCGAACACCGCATCTTCCGGGATCTGGTGGAGTACCTGCGGCCCGGCGATCTGCTGGTGTGCAACGAGAGCCGGGTGATCCCGGCCCGATTGCACGGACGCAAGCCCACCGGCGGCCGCGTCGAGGTCTTCCTGCTCACCCGCCGGGACGACCGCACATGGGAGACGCTGGTGCGCGGCAAGGGGCTGCGCCCGGGCACGCGCATTCACATCGAGGACGCGGCCGGGCGGGAGGCGGCCGTGGCGCATATCCTCGCCGAGACGGAGGACGGGGGGCGCGTCGTCGAGTTCGACCGCCCTGTCGACGCGCTGCTGCCGCAGGTCGGGGAGATCCCCCTGCCGCCCTACATCCACGAGCCGCTACAGGACCCCGAACGCTACCAGACGGTGTACGCCCGCATCGCCGGCTCCGTGGCCGCCCCCACGGCCGGGCTCCACTTCACGCCGGAGCTGATCGATCGCCTGCAGGCGAAAGGGGTCCGCTTCGCCTTCGTGACGTTGCACGTAGGACTGGGGACCTTCCGGCCGGTGAAGACGGAACACGTCGAGGAACACAAGATGCACGCCGAGTGGGGGCAGATCACAGCCGAAGTGGTGGAACAGGTGCGGGAGACGCGAGCGGCGGGCGGGCGATGCGTGGCCGTGGGGACGACGTCGGTGCGGATATTGGAGACGGCTGCTCGCGAGGGCGAGCTGGCCCCCTTCTCCGGATGGACCGACCTCTTCATCAAGCCGGGGTTCCCCTTTCGGGTCGTGGACGCCCTGATCACCAACTTCCACCTCCCCCGCTCCACGCTGCTCATGCTGGTGAGCGCCTTCGCCGGCCGGGAGCTCATCCTGCGGGCCTATCGGGAAGCCATCCGTCTGCGCTACCGCTTCTACTCGTTCGGCGACGCGATGTTGATCCTATGACGAAGAGAAAAGACAAGGGAACAGAGCCCCTTTATTCATCGTCGATCGTCCATCGCTTTTCATCGCTCGCCCTTCGTCAAAATGAGAGCTTTTAGCGTGACCCGTACCCGATCCAATCTCCAACTCCCGCACGGTCTCCTGCAACTCCCCGCCTTCCTGCCCGACGCCACCCAGGGCGTCGTCCGATCGGTGGACAGCACGGATCTGGAGCGATGCCAGGTCCAGGCCGTGGTGATGAACATCTTCCACCTGATGCAGCGCCCCGGCACCTCCACTATCCGGGCGTTGGGCGGGCTCCACGCCATGTCCGGATGGCGGCGCCCCATCGTGACCGACTCAGGCGGGTTCCAGGCGTACTCCATGATCCGACAGAACCCGAACTACGGCCGCCTGACGGACCAGGGGATCGTCTTCCGGCCCGAAGGCGCCTCCCGCCGGTTCCATCTCACGCCCGAGAAGAGCATCCAGCTGCAGCTCCGCTACGGCGCCGATGTGGTCATCTGCCTCGACGATTGCACCCATGTGGATGATCCGCCGGAGGCACAGCGGGAGTCGGTCCGGCGCACCATCGACTGGGCCCGGCGGTGCAAGGCCGAGTTCCAGCACCTGATCGAGCAGAAGGGGCTGAGCGAGGATCAGCGCCCCCTGATCTTCGCGGTGATCCAGGGGGGCGGCTCCCGGGAGCTGCGCAAGCGATGCGCCGAGGCGCTGTTGGAGATCGGCTTCGACGGGTTCGGCTACGGCGGCTGGCCCCTGGATGCGGAGGGAAACCTGTTGGTCGACCTGATCGGGTACACCCGGGAGCTGATCCCCTCCGACTTTCCCATGCACGCGCTGGGCGTGGGGCATCCCCCCAGCGTGGTGACGTGCGTCCGGCTGGGATACGACCTGTTCGACAGCGCCATGCCCACCCGGGACGCGCGCCACGGCCGGCTATACACCTTCGCGACCGACCCGGCCGCCGGGCTGACGGGCCCATGGTTCGCCTATCTCTACATCGGCGACAACAAGCACATCAAGAGCGCCGATCCCATCTCCCCATTCTGTGACTGCTTGTGTTGCACCCGATACTCCCGGGGATACCTGCATCACCTGTTCAAGATCAACGACAGCTCGTTCCTGCGGCTGGCGACGATCCACAACCTTCGCTTCATGACCCAGCTCATGGAACGCCTGCGCGTGGAGCAAGATGACCACGAATCCTGAGGAGACGCTGGATCGGCTGGTCGAGCGGGTGCTGGCCAGCGCCAGGTACAGGCAGATCGCGCCGGACTTCGTTCGCCACGTGGGCGCTCGTGAGCTGGCCCGGCGGCGCAATCTGAAGGAAGCGGTCAAGGCGACCAAGAGCAAGCTGCATCAGGTGGCCGGGGCCTATCTGGCGGGAACGCCTCACTACGACGAATGGCTGCGCACCTTGCGGACGGCCGCCGAAGCCGGGGAGGCGGCCCTGCGACGGGCCTGCGTGGAGATCATGCGACACCACGCGTCTACACGGGAGCGGCTGCCCATCCTGGACGAATTCTACGCGACCACGCTGGCCGAGATCGCCCCCGTCCGTTCCGTGCTGGATGTGGCCTGCGGGCTGAACCCTCTGGCGATCCCGTGGATGCCACTGGTCGAGGGCGCCACGTACATCGCCTACGACATCTACCGGGATATGGCCGACTTCCTGAACGAGTTCCTGACGATGATGCCTGTGAAGGGCCGAGCACACGCGGGCGACGTCCTGCAGGTCCCCCTCGATCGGCATGTGGACGTGGCCCTCGTGCTGAAGACCATCCCCTGCCTGGAGCAGGTGGATCGAGAGTCCGGGGCCAGGCTCCTGGAGGCGCTGGCCGCGGACCACATCCTGGTCTCGTTTCCGGTCCGCAGCCTGGGAGGGCGGGACAAGGGGATGCTCGATCACTATGAGGTCGCCTTCCGGGCGCTCACGGCCGGGAGGCCGTGGACTATCCGCCGGTTCGAGTTCGCCACCGAGCTGGCCTTCCTGATCTCTCGACGATGAGACGGCCGATGGAAGGAGCGATAGCCTCGACGCAGGCCAAAGCAGAGGCGATGCACATGGCAATGTTGAAATCCGTGAAACAGCCCAGGGAGGGCAGATATAGAAATCTGCCCTCCGCCCATCGGGCGGCTCGGCCTGGTTCAGGCACATAAGGCCGAGCGAGGCAGGTAAAGGGTTGCCGTAAGGGCGACCGGCCGGTCGCCCTTACGGGGCTGCGCCCCTCAAAGCCTCTCCATAGTAATCCACCGAGAAGGATACATTTACCGCGGGAAGGAGCCGTTTCGACGGGATCGGAGACTGTGGTAAAATGCTGCGGGGTTCCAGCATCCCCCTCGGACGATGCGTCGGATCGTTCCCCACCAGGAGGTAGCGATGCCCCTCTCACGCGATGGTCTGATCGCCGCGCTGCAGGAGGCGATGGGCCCTGATGCCGTGCTGCACCGACCCTACGACCTCATGCTCTACGAATACGACGGCTACGTCGAGCGGGCGACGCCGGACGTGGTCGTGCTTCCCAGGACGACGGAACAGGTGGTCACGGCCGTGCGCCTGGCCAACGAGGCGGGCATGCCCTTCGTGGCCCGCGGCGCCGGCACCGGGCTCTCCGGCGGCGCCATCCCCACCAGCGGCGGCATGGTCATCAGCCTGGCCCGCATGAAGAAGATCCTCCACATCGACCCGGTGAACATGCGCGCTGTGGTCCAGGCAGGCGTCGTCAACAGCGACCTCGGCGAGGCGGTGGCGCCCCACGGCCTCCAATACCTGCCCGATCCCTCCTCCCAGCGCGCCTGCACCATCGGCGGAAACGTGGCCGAGAACAGCGGCGGCCCCCATTGCCTGGCCTACGGGGTCACCCTGAACCACGTCCTCGGCGTGAAGATGGTGCTCCCCAACGGCGAGGTCGTCACCCTGGGCAGCGCCGCCCTGGACGCGCCCGGCTACGACCTGCTCGGCCTCGTCGTCGGCAGCGAGGGCACCCTGGGCATCGTCACCGAGGTTACCGTGCGGCTCGCCCCGCTACAGGAGGATGTGCGCACCCTGTTGGCCGTGTTCGACGACCTGCAATCGGCCTCGCGCGCCGTCTCCGCCATCATCGCCGCGGGCATCATCCCGGCCGCGCTGGAGATGATGGACCAGCTCGCCCTGCAGGCGATCGAGGCGTACGTCCACGTGGGCTACCCCCTCGACGCCGCGGCCGTGCTCCTGATCGAGGTGGAGGGGCTGAGCGAGGGCCTGGACGAGCAGGTGGAGCAGATCGAGGAGATCTGTCGAGCAGAGGGAGCGCGCAGCGTGCGTCGGGCCCAGACGGCCGAGGAGCGGGAGCTCCTGTGGAAGGGCCGCAAGAGCGCGTTCGGGGCCATCGGCCGCCTGTCCAAGTCCTACTTCACCCAGGACGGCGTGGTTCCCCGGACCCGGCTGCCCGACGTATTGAAGGAGGTGCAGGCCATCGGCCAACGGCTAGGGCTGCGCATCCTCAACGTGTTCCACGCCGGCGATGGCAACCTGCACCCTCTGATCCTCTTCGACCCCGATGATCCGGACGAGGTGGCCCGCACGTGGAAGGCCACCGACGAGATGATGGCCGCTTTCGTCAAGGCCGGCGGCTCCATCACCGGTGAGCACGGGATCGGCATGGAGAAACGGGACTATATGCCGATGCTGTTCAGCGAACGGGAGCTGGATCTGATGCAAGATCTGCGACATATCTTCGATCCGGCCGAGCGGAGCAACCCCGGCAAGGTGCTGCCGACCGGCCGGGCCATGACCGGAGAGGCCACCCCGCTGCACAAATCCCGCCCATGGAGCCCGACATCATGACGGACCTGTCCTGGCTGAAGGAGCGGCTGCCGAGCGAGGACGTCGGCGACACTCCGAATCTTCGCGCCGAGTACGCCCTCGACGATGCGACGCCAGCCGTGGTCGTCCGACCGGGTGAGGCGCAGGCCATCGCCGACACGCTGCGCTGGGCGTCCGACCAGCGGCTGGCGGTGGTGCCCTGGGGCGGAGGCACACAACAGGCCGCCATGCCCGCCCCCACGCGCTACGATGTGGCGCTATGCACCACCCGTCTGAATCGCGTGCTCGACTACGAGCCGGCCGAGCTGGTGATCACCGTGGAGGCCGGGATCACCCTGGCCGCGCTGTCCGAGGTGCTGGCGCCTCAGGGGCAATTCCTGCCCATCACGGTGGCCACGCCGGAGCGGGCCACCATCGGCGGGCTCATCGCCACCAACGCGGCCGGCCCCGAGCGGCTGCGCTACGGGTCCACCCGCGACATGGTGCTGGGCGTGACCGTGGCCCTGGCCGACGGCTCGCTGATTCGCGGGGGCGGGCGCGTTGTGAAGAACGTGGCCGGTTACGATCTCACCCGGCTGTTCAACGGCTCATGGGGAACGCTGGGGGTCATCACCGCCGCCTCGCTCCGACTCTACCCCATCCCCCCCGTCCGGCGGACGGTGGCGGTACGCTGCACCTCCTGGGCGGAGGCCCAAACGATCGCCCTCCGGCTTCACAGCTCACGGTTGGGCCCCCAGGGGCTCACCATCGCACCGATCGGCACGGAGGAGGCCGGCGTCCCTCCGGTGGACCTCTTCGTGCGCTTCGGTGGGCCACCGGCCACGGTCGAGCGTCAGATCGCCGAGACCCAGGCGATGGCATCCGCCGAGGGTGCTCAGGCGGATCGCATTCTGGAGGGCGATCAGGAGGAAACGCTCTGGAGACACCTGGCAGATCCCTCGCTCCACGCGCCGGGCGTCCACCTCCAGGCCAACGTCTTGCCCTCCCGCGTGGTCGAGGCGGTGCGTACGCTGACGACGGTGGCCGAGGTGCACGGCTGGCCGAGTCGCTCATGGGCTCACGTCGGCGCAGGCACAGTGCTGACGGTTTGGGACGCGCCGCCGGATCCATCCCTGGCTGGGGCGGTGCATTCGGCGCGTGAGCGGATCACGACGATGGGCGGCTGGCTCTTCGTCCGGCAGGCCCCGCGCCGATCGCCCTCCCTGGACTACTGGGGCACAACCACCGAGGGGGCGTTGCCGTTGATGCGAGGGATCAAAGCGAAGCTGGATCCCGCCGGCATCCTGAATCCCGGCCGATTCATCGTCTGAACCCGCATATCGCTTCTCATAACGCATCGCTGGATGGAGATCCTATGCCCGAGTCGCTCATGGCGTTAGGCAATTACCTGCCCGGAGAGGCGCCCAGCCTGGACGGGCTCGACAAATGCACTCACTGCGGCCTGTGCCTGAACCAGTGCCCGACCTATCGCGTGCTCAGCCTGGAGATGGACTCCCCGCGTGGCCGCATCTATCAGATGAAGGCCGTGGCCGATGGGCGCCTGACGATCTCGCCCGACTTCGCCCTGCACATCAACCAATGCCTGGACTGCCGAGCATGCACGACCGCCTGTCCATCCGGCGTGCCCTATGGCAGCCTGCTGGAGAGGGCCCGCGGCCAGGTGGAGCGGGCGCTGCCCCGCTCCCGATGGGAACGTGGGCTGCGTCGCCTGATCTTCGACCATCTCTTCCCCTACCCAACGCGTCTGAGGCTGGTGGCGACGGCGCTGCGGTTCTATCAACGCAGCGCCCTCTCCCGGCTGTTCCACTGGCTGGGCCAGCGCGGCCTGATCCCCCAGGCGCTGCTGTATGCGGAGAGCCTGGCGCCGACCCTCTCATCTCAATTCTTCAGCCCCAGGGAAGCCTCCCACACACCCGCCCAGGGGGAGCAGAAAAGGCGGGTCGCCCTCTTCTATGGGTGCGTCATGCCGCTGGTCTATCCGGATACCCACCGGGCGACCGTCCGCGTGCTCGCCCGCAACGGCTGCGCGGTGGAGGTGCCGGAGGGACAATGCTGCTGTGGCGCGTTACACATCCACGCCGGCGAGCGGGAGGCCGCCCGCCGGCTGGCCCGGCAGAACATCGCCGCCTTCGCCGACGCCGAGGTGATCGTCGTCAACGCGGCGGGATGTGGCGCGGCCATGAAGGAGTATCCGGAGCTGTTCGACGATCCCGCCGAGCGTGCCCAGGCCGAGGCGTTCGCGGCCAAGGTGCGAGACGTGACCGAGTTCCTGACGGAGATCTCGTTCGAGCCGCCGAAGGGCCGCGTGAAGGCCCGGGTCACATACCACGACCCCTGTCATCTGGTCCATGCCCAGGGCATCCGGGAGCAGCCACGGCAGATCCTGCGCAGCATCCCGGGCCTGGAGTTCGTGGAGATGCGGGCGTCCGATCGATGCTGCGGCAGTGCCGGGATCTACAACCTGACCCACCCGGAGCTATCGCAGCAGGTGTTGGCGGAGAAGCTGGAGACGATTCGGGAGGTCGAGCCGGAGGTGGTGGTCAGCGCGAACATCGGCTGTATGCTACAGATCGAGGCCGGGCTGCGCAAAGAGGGTGCCCCGATCCGGGTCATGCACGTCGTCGATCTCCTGGATGCGGCGTACGCCGCGTCGGATGGGCAGAAAGGCTGATCACGCCACCCCGCAGAGGGGATCCAGGGACACCAGGACAGTGGGGTCAAGGCAAGCAGACGAAGCCTTGCTCAACGAAGTGACGATCAAAAGCAAACGCGGTGCGAATTCCCAAACGGTGCATGAGTTCAAAACTGGTGCAATCCACCAGGCTAAAGCTACGTCGTCCGGCAGCAAGAAGCGTCCCGAGAGCGACCGCGTGGACCTCTGGGGGCACCCAATGGACGTCGAAAAGGGGAACGATCCCCCGCTGAAACTCCCGAACGGCAGACATCCCAAGCCGTCTCTGGATAAGCGCTATGCTCTCCAGTAGCACATAGTTAGAACAAATGAGACGAGTGGACTCCCGAAGTAGCCGGCCCCAAACGTCCTTAGCCTGTTCGTGATTCGCGTCATCGGCGTCGAGTAGAGCATACAGAGCGGACGTGTCTACAAAAACGGTCATTCGCTATAGGCCTCGGCCAAATACTCGTCATGCCGCTCGGAGACATCCGATTTTCCAGAATGGAACTTGCCGACAACGGCGAGAGCCCTCTGGCGTTGCTCTTCCATGGAAACCGGACCTACCGTCCGCAACCAGTAATCCACTGCCCGACGGATCAGTTCAGCCATCGACACGTTTTCCTTAAGGGCTAATTCCTTTAGTGCCCTCGATTGTTCCTCTGTCAACTGGACCTGAGTCCGAATCACCTTTCTCCTCCATGCACTCATGACATCACTTTTGACATCATGATAACACCACATCTTTCGACTGTCAATCTCTTCTGCCGGTGATATATTCCTCTCGTGTGGAAATAGGACAGGTACAAGGCGGAAAAGAGGATATCCTAGCGGAGGGAGATCCCTCCACATCTCCCCTGAGGGCTCGCGATAGGGCTGGCGAGATCTCCACCGTTTCGGATACACTACTGGGTCCTCAACAACAGATCCTCTAGCGCCCTGGTGACGGCTTGCGCCATTCGATCCGCCGTGAATCGCTCTTCCACCCGGGCCCGGGCGGCCTGGCCCATGACCTCCCGCCGTGTGGAGTCTTGCAGCAGGGCACCCGCCGCATCGGCCATACGCCCCTCGTCGCCCGGCGGGATCAGTATCCCCGTCTCGCCATCCGCCACGATCTCCGGCAACGCACCGTGGGCAAAGGCCACCACGGGCCTGCCCATCGCCATCGCCTCCAGATTCACCAGGCCAAACGGCTCCGGATCGCCCGGGTGCACGAACACGTCCATCGCCGCCAGAGCCGGACGCACGTCCTCCAAATGCCCAGTGAAGACGAGACGGTCCCGCAGATCCAGCTCGGCGGTCAGGCGCTCCAGACGCCTAGGATAGTCATCCTGCACTTCGAACGGGGAGCCGCCGACGATCACACCCCATACATCCGGCATATCCTGACGGATCCGGGCCAGCACGCGCAGAAACCGATCCTGTCCCTTCCAGGGGCGCAGCCTCCCCACCATGCCCACCAACGATGCGCTCAAGGGAATGCCATAGGCAGCTCGGAACGCCTCCCCGTCCAGACTGGGATCGAATCGTTCCACCTCGATCCCGTTGTACACGACCACGACCTTCCCCGGGCAGGGGAGATGAGCGGCGGTGGCACGAGAGTTGGCGATGACCCGGGTCGCCGTCGCGCAAAGCAGGCGCTTGCCCAGCCCATCGGCCCAGAGACGCCTGGGGCGGGATTCCGAGAGCCAGAAGTCACGCATGTGCCACACGAACGGGCACCGGGCCAGGCGAGCGGCGAGGGAGGCGTAGAGGGCGGAACGGACCGTGTTGGCGATGAGTAGAGCGGCGTCGATCTCCTGGGCCAGCCGGGCGATCGCCAGGGCGCCGATCAGCCAGTTCAACGGGGCGCGGGGGGAACGACGCAGACGGGGCATGGGAGCCTGATGCACCGGGACGCCCAAGGCGATGGCCTGTTCGGCCAAAGGGCCTCCGGCACAAGCCAGATGGGGCTTCCAGCGGGTACGATCCAGATGCTTGAGGAGGAGCAACAGGCTGCGCTCGGCGCCGCCCAGCGCGAGCGCATGGTCGAGGAAGAGCACTTTCAAGGTCACGAGGGTGTCTCCAATGCTCGGAGTATCCCCTTCGCCGCCCGATCCCAGTTCATCTCCTCCTCCACCCAGCGGCGGCCCGCCTGCCCCATCCGACGCCGCAGGGCCGCATCCCCCAGGAGATCTCGCAGAGTTCGCGTCAGCGCCTCAGGATCGTCCGGGGGCACCAGGAGGCCGGTCTCGCCCTCCCGAACGGCCTCCACAGCACCGCCGCTGCGCCCGGCCACCACGGGGAGTCCACTGGCGCTGGCCTCCAGATACACGATGCCGAACCCCTCCATGCTGGCCGCCTCTCGCTCCTCACGAGCGGGCATCACGAACACGTGGGCGCTGCGATACAGATCGGGCAGCCTCTCATCGGGGACGCGGCCGAGGAACTCCACCGCATGGGCCACGCCCAGATCACGCGCGATCCGCTCCAGGCGTGGGCGATCCGGGCCATCACCAGCCACACGATAGCGCAACCCCGGGAACTCGGCCAGCAGGGCGGGCAACACCCGCAATACCATGTCGATCCCTTTGCGCGGGACCAGACGCCCCACGGTCAGGAGGACGAAGGGGGACTCCGGGGGAGAGGGTGGGGGCCGGAAGCGGGTGGGATCGGTGCCGGGATACACCACCACCGGGCGGGGCAACCCCAATCGCCGCAAAAGCTCAGCATTGGCCCGGGTGATGGTGACCAGGGGGCGAGAGCGCCCCAACAGCCAGTTGAAGAGGGGACGATGCCAGCGGCGCTGCGCGGCCAGATAGTCGTTCCCGTACGCGATCGCCCCATACCGTCCCCGCGCCACGAGGGCGGCGGGCACGAGCAGCCGGGGATGGGCATGCCCCACCAGCACACGGTCGGGGCGCAGCGCGCCCAGGGAGCGGGCGAAGGCCCACGGGGTCGACGAGGGAAGGACTACCCTCCGAAAGGGCTCCTCCGCATCCGGAGACGCCCCCACCGGGGTCACCACGATCAGCTCGTGCCTCTTCGCCAGACGACAGGCGATCTCATAGAGATACGTCTGTACCCCGCCTACGCCCGGCGGGAAGTCCAACGTGAGCAGAGCGATGCGCATCGCAGTCACCCCAAATATCCCAGATCCCTCAACTGCCGCTCGATCTGCTCCATCTCCTCATCCGTATACGCCTGCTCCGCGCTCCGCCCGCCGAGGGTCGCCTCTCGCGCCACCGGCCTCCGCCGGGGTTCCGCATCCTCAGAGAAGAGATCCAGCAACACCCAGCCGTCCGCCTCCTCCGGCACCGGCGCCCCCAGCAGGTGCAACACCGTCGGGGCGATGTCCATCAGGCCCGCGTCCATCCGCTGCCCGGCCGGGATCCCTGGCCCCCGGGCGATGAACAGCCCATCGAGAGCGTGGGTGCCGCTGCGCACCGGGTCAGCGAAGGGCATCCCGGTCCCCATCTCGGCCATCACCTCCGTCCGATAGTCATCCATGACGACCGTAAGCTCCGGGGCATCCCGCAGGAAGGGGCCGCCATAGATCTCCTCCTTGCGGTACAATCGTACGGGCATCGGGTCCCCCGTCGTGGGATCGGAGATGTGGCGCAGTCCATCCTCGATCTCCGCCAGCAGACGTTCTGCCTCTTCCCCGGGCTCCACGATCCCCTCCGGATCACGCCCGCGCAGGTTCAGGTAGAGGCTGGCCTCGTCGGGGCAATAGGCCCGGGTGCGCCCCCAATCCACAGGGAGGTGGTTCAACCGCACCAGGCCACGCCGCTTTGCGCGCACGTACTCATCGCGCAGGAAGTTGGAGAGGGCGCGCTTCTTGAGCGGATCGGCCAGGCGACGGAAGGTGGGCGATGCCTGATTCAGCCAGAAGAGCGGGGCGGCGAGCTTCCCCATTAGACGCGTGCGCCAGCCCACTTTCCCCACCGGCTTCTCGCTCTTCAACACCAGGTATCCCCGCTCCCGCAGCCACTCGTTGAGATAGAAGACGCGATAGGCAGGGCCAAAGCCATGATCGGAGACGATGAACACCCAGTCATCGTGATCCAACAGATCCAACAGACGCCCCACCTGCTCATCCGCATCACGGTAGACCTGCAACAGGGCCTCGCCGAAGCGGGCGGCCAGGGCGGGATCGTGCCGGGGATGCTCAGGATCTATATGCCGCCAGAACTGATGGCTGGCCTGGTCCAGCGGAGTCAGCACCACCAGGGCCACCCGCCAGGTGTAGCGGTGGAGCAGATGGAAGGCCACGTCCCCATGCATACGGAGGAAGCGAAGCTGCCCCTCCAATATCTCGGCGTCATCGTCCTGGCCGAGGGGCTTGGAGCTGACGAACTCGAAGGGGCGCCCCAGGAAACGATCCACCTCCCGACTGAGCTCAGGAGGATGGGTATACACGAGATTCCCCCGGTTCAGCGGGGCAGGCCAGCCGGAGAGGAGGAAGCCCTCGACCGGGCGGGGAGGGAACGTGCCTGGCACGTGGACGATGCCCGTGGAAATCCCTCGCCGGCTCAGCAGTTCCCAAAAGGGAGGAGCCTGACAGTAGGAGAAATTAGCGAAGGTGTAGTCGTACGTCCCCGAGAGGCGCTGGCTGAAGCCGAAGACGCCGATCTTGGCCGGGTTCATCCCGGTGGCGAAGCAATACCAGGCGGGGACGGAACGCGGCGGGATCACGCTCCACAACGTCCCGCTGGTCCCCTCCTCCATCAATCGGGCCAGATGGGGGAGATGAGCACGCCAGCGATGCACCAAATGAGGCGACGCGCCATCCAAGCCGATGATCAGAACCCGCTCACCCATGTGCACTCCCTTGCAAGCCGTCTGCAAGTGCCCCGCGATAAAGCCGGGCGGCCCGAAGCTGGCCCAGCGCATCGGCCACGTCGCTGAGGACGATGACGCCAGCCACCGCCCCGGGCATCTGCAGCAGATGGGGGAAGAAGAGCAGCGTCCGTTTGATCAGACGCAACAGGATACGCCCCACGGTAGGCGCCCTCGCATGTTTGGCCTCGAAATAATACGCGCCGATGCCCCGTCGAACGGAGGCCCGCCATTGGGCGCGGAGCGTGTACTCCCGAAAGTGCTCCACCTTCAACGGCAGATACAGCAGGAGATGGCCGCGCTGAGCGACACGGAGCTTGAGATCCACATCCTCGCCGGCGGCCACCGGGAAGCGCTCGTCAAACCCGCCCACATCCAAGAGGACATCCCGGCGGTAGGCGACGTTGTTGGTCCCCAGCCCCGGCACATCGCGCCCGGCCTCCTCCCTCGCCGCCCGCGCCCCCCACCGTCGCAGTCGCCGCAGGTGCTCGGCGCGGGCGACCGCGTTGGTGCGGATCAACGCCTCGGGCGGGTCCTGGTATCCTCCCACGCCTGCCACGCCCGGGTGTCGCCGGAACCCGTCGTGCAGGCGCCGCAGCCAATCGGAGGGGACCACACAATCATCGTCGGTGAAGGCGACGACCTCTCCCGTGGCGACCTCGATCCCCCGATTCCGGGCCGCGGCCGGCCCCCGGTTCATCTCCCGGCGGATGTAGCGCACCTGAGGGAACTCTCGCCGCACCATCTCCGCCGTGTCATCGGTGGATCCGTCATCCACGACGATGACCTCGTGCTCCAGGCCGTCCTGCCGGATCACCGCGCTCAGGCAGCGCCGCAACGACTCACTTCGATTGTAGGTCGGGATCACAACGGAGAAGACAGGAGAACCTGCCACGGTTCCGCCACTCCCCTTCCAAAGCCCCTCAAGGGGCCGAATGTCCACTTCCTAATTTGAGGGATCGATAGAGGAGATGCCAGCCCGCCCTCAGCTGCTCCCGCTCCGTGAGCCAGAGCAGGCCGCCGTACAGGACGCTGACCGAGACGCATTTGAAGGCCAGCCGTCCCCACAGCGACCAATCCCTCCCCACGTCTACCCCCATCAAGGTCGCCGGGGCGATGAGCGCCACCGCCACCGTCGGCCATAGCCACATCGCCCTCCAGGAATAGTCCACCAGATGTCGGGTTTGGGCGAACAGCAGGACCAACCCCACCAGCACCATCAGGTCGGCGGCCAGCGCCACCCCCTCGATGCCCCACCATCTCCCTAACACGACGACCGCGGGGACGAAGACGGCGAGCTGCACGGCTCGCGCCCGGGTGACGCGACCCGGGTGCCCGGCCGCCACCAGCAGGTTGCCGGCCACCACCGTGAGCGGATCCGCCAGCGTATACACCAGCATGAGCTGGAAAGTGGTCAACATCGGCAACCATCGCTCCCCGATCAGCAGACGGATCAGCTCCGGAGCCGCCAGGATGAACATCAGGCCGAACCCAAACCCCGCCCGAATCATCAGACTGGTCACGCGAAAGAAAGCCTGGGACAGGCGAAGACGGTCGCTCTGCAATCGGGCGAAGGTCGGGAAGAAGACGGAGGCCAGGGGGTTGGCGATGATGCGCCGGGGATAGCGGGCGAACTCATAAGCCCGTGAGTAGTACCCCAGCGGCGTCTTCCCCAGCGCCGTGCCGATCCAGAAATCGTCAAAACGATCGAGCAGGTAGGAGAGATTGGTTCCCCACCAGACCCGGATGCCAAAGCGCCAGAACCAGCGGAGCGCCTCTCCATCCCAACCCAGCCGGGGCGTCGGCGCAACGGGAAGGATCCAGCACACCGCCGAGCGGGCGATCTGCCCACCGGCCTGCTCCAGGATCAGGCTCCAAGCCCCCCAGCCATACCATGCGGCGAGGGGGGCCGCGATCGTCATCGTGACGGAGCTCACCACATCGGCCAGGGCCAGCCGGCGAAAGTCCAGATCACGGCTCAGAAACGTCTCCTGATACGCGTTCAGCCCCTTAATGAGGCTGACGCCGACGAGCGCCCACAGGATATACACCAGCGACGGCATCCCGGGATAGGCACGGGCGAGCACGGGGGCCAGGGCCGCCAACGTCATCAGGCTCCCGAGCAGCAAAGCCATCTGCAGGGTGAAGTAGGTCGAGACGACCCGGTCATCCACCTCCCGGCGATGGATCATCGCCCGGCCGAGCCCCAGCGCCCGGAGCCTGTCGGCCAGCTGGACGTAGAACAGCGCCAGCGTCACGACGCCGAAATGTTCGGGCAGAAGCAGCCGGGCCAGGAGCACCGCCCGCGTGAGCCCCAGCGTCAACGTGATCGCGGACGCCCCGACGCTGTAAAACGACCCCCTCACGGCCCGAGCCGCGATCGATAAGCCCTCCGGCGGAGCGCCGCCCGGGGCGTCTACCCCATTACAAGCAGACATACTCCCCCATCCATTCCCCCAACGCGAGTATATACTCGCCGCCGCCATTTGTCACATCTGCTTCTTCCTATGACCGTTCAGCGCCATTCGCGGGGCCAGACGGCCGGCCACAGAACGATGCTCGAGTACACTACCTATCCGAAATTCCTTTGACTTCCCATTGGACTTGGGCTATAATCGCCTCTTGGGGGGATGACCAGCATGCATGAGGGAACACAACCATATGTCAGATCGCATCGGGAATGGGTTCATCCCGGCATGCAGGTCACACGTCGGACGGCGCCCCGATTTGAGGAAGTGGCCACGCTCGATCTCGGGCTGGCCGCATTGTTTGATCAGGCTCCGTCATCCTTGCACCTTCGACAACCGATCTTACAGCGTCAAATCGCCAAGGAGCGCGTGATTCACACGATCCCGTCCGGTCATGCCGCCACCGTCGACGCCATCCCGCGGCCGTGCCAGCAACATCCACGGCTCGCACGCGCGCCGATCGCCTGGTCCAACGGTGGGTACCGTGAGTGAGCATCACCATCACGGGGATGGGCCTAAGGTCGTCGCACTCGGCGGCGGGACAGGCCTATCCACCCTGCTGCGAGGATTGAAAGCGCACACGGACCACATCACGGCCATCGTAACCGTGGCCGATGACGGTGGAAGTTCCGGCCGCCTGCGAGAGGAATTGGGCGTATTGCCGCCGGGGGACTTCCGCAACTGCATCGCCGCCCTGGCCGACGATGAAGCGCTCATGACGAAGCTGTTCCAGTATCGCTTCGGCGAGGGCATGGGGCTCGGCGGGCACAGCTTTGGGAATCTGTTCATCGCCGCCATGACCGCGGTGACCGGCAGCTTCGACCGGGCCCTGTTGGAGTCCAGCCGGGTGTTGGCCGTGCGCGGGCGGGTGCTCCCATCCACGTTGAAAAGCGTGGTCCTGTGCGCAGATGTGCGTGAGGAGATCCCCGGCCAGGAGCCACGCTGGAGGCGGGTTTGGGGGGAGTCTCACATCCCCAAACAGGCCCATGGGCACATCATCGAACGTGTGTTCCTGCAGCCGGAGGATCCGCCCGCTTACCCGGAATCGGTACGGGCCATCCTGGAGGCCGACCTCATCGTGGCCGGGCCGGGAAGCCTGTTCACCAGCGTGCTGCCCAACCTGCTGGTCACGGACATCGCCCAGGCGATACGAGCCTCCCAGGCCGTCCGGGTATACGTTTGCAATGTGGCCACCCAACGCGGCGAGACGGATGGCTTCGACGTACATGAACACGTGCAGGCGCTGCAATCCCATGTCGGCCGGGACCTGTTCCCCCTGGTACTGGCGAACAACGACTTCGCCACATCGCGCTCCATCGGCAAGGGCGTGTCCTGGGTACGCCCGCCCTCCCAGGAGGACATGGCCGTCGGGGGATACCGCGTGGTAACGGCCAGCCTCATCGATCCAGAACGACCCTGGCGGCACCATCCCGGCAAGCTGGCGCAACATCTGCTGGCGCTCTACCGGGAAGAGACCGCCGCTAGAGAGGAGATGCCCCTGGACGCCGGAGACCTCTCCTCCTCGTCGTTCTTCCACTGAGCTAGCGAGGAGAAAGGACGCTCCAGGCGCACTCCCCTCTGCTACGACAAACTCGCTTCAATGCAATACGGTAAGGAGGTTCTTCCATGGCTGTCAAGGTAGGTATCAATGGGTTCGGCCGCATCGGGCGGCAGGTTACCAAGGCGCTATTTGAGAAGTACGAGGGGGAGCTGGAACTGGTCGCCGTCAACGATCTCTTTGACGTGGAGACCAACGCTCACCTGTTCAAGTACGACTCCAATTACGGGATCTTTCCCGGCACTGTCGAGACCAAGGACGGAAACCTGGTCATCAACGGCAAGGTCATCAAGAACCTGTCCGAGCGAGATCCCAGCAAGCTGCCCTGGGGCGAGCTGGGCGTCGACGTGGTGGTGGAGTCCACCGGCGTGTTCCGGAAGCGAGAGCAGGCGGCGATGCACCTGACCGCCGGCGCCAAGAAGGTCATCATCTCGGCTCCGGCCACCGAGCCCGATCTGACGGTCGTGCTGGGCGTGAACCAGGATGAGTACGATCCGGCCAAGCACAGCATCGTCTCCAACGCGTCCTGCACCACGAACTGTCTGGCGCCGGCCGCCAAGGTGCTGCAGGACCTGGCCGGGATCGAGAAGGCGCTGATGGTCACGGTTCACTCCTACACCAACGATCAGCGCATCCTGGACCTGCCGCACAAGGACATGCGCCGTGCTCGCGCGGCCGCCCTCAACATCATCCCGACGACCACCGGCGCTGCGCGTGCGGTGGCGCTGGTCATCCCCGAGCTGAAGGGCAAGTTCGACGGATACGCGCTGCGCGTGCCCACGCCGACCGTCTCCATTGTGGACTTCGTGGCCGTGACCAGCCGTGAGGTCACCCTAGAGGAGCTGAAGGAGGCCTACAAGGCCGCCGCGGCGGGCCCGATGAAGGGCATCCTGGGATACACGGAAGAGCCGCTCGTCTCCATGGACCTGAAGGGCGACGAGCGCTCCAGCGTCATCGACGGCCAGCTCCTGCAGGTGATCGGCGGCAACCTGGTCAAGGTCGTCTCCTGGTACGACAACGAGTGGGCTTACTCCGTGCGCGTGGCCGATCTGATCGCCCTCATGGCGAAGAAGGGGCTGTAATCACGAGCCCGTAATCGGCTCACCCGGGTAGGATACCGTGAGCTGGAAGCTGGGAGAAGATGCTGGTGTCCGGCCAGCCTCCAGCTTCCAGCTCTTTACGTTTCACAGATGAGAGAGGGTCCCATGAACAAGAAGACCGTACGCGATATCGACGTCAAGGGGAAACGAGTGCTGGTGCGAGTGGATTTTAACGTCCCGCTGTCGGACGGCAAGGTGGCCGACGACACACGCATCCGGGCCGCCCTTCCCACCATCCAGTACCTGATCGACCAGGGGGCCAAGGTCATCCTGATGTCCCACCTGGGCCGCCCCAAGGGCCAGGTGAAGCCGGAGTTCAGCCTGAAGCCCGTGGCCGAGCACCTGAGCCAGCTCCTGGGGAAGCCGGTGAAGATGGCCCCCGACTGCGTCGGCCCGGAGGTGGAGGCGATGGCGGCCGAGCTACAGCCGGGCGACGTGCTCCTGCTGGAGAACACCCGCTTCCATCCGGAGGAGCGGAAGAACGATCCCGCCTTCGCCCAGCAACTGGCCAAGCTCGGGGATATTTATGTCAACGACGCCTTCGGCAGCGCCCATCGCGCCCACGCGTCCACGGAGGGGGTCGCCCACTACCTGCCGGCCGTGGCAGGCTTCCTCATGGAGAAGGAGCTGAACTTCCTGGGCAAGGCGCTGGAGGCTCCGGAGCGACCGTTCATCGCCATCCTGGGCGGCGCCAAGATCTCCGATAAGATCGGCGTCATCCAGAACCTGTTGGGGAAGGTGGACGCCCTGCTGATCGGCGGGGGCATGGCCAACACCTTCCTGCAGGCCCAGGGGTATGACATGGCCGAATCCCTGGTGGAGGAGGACAGCCTGGACACGGCGAAGCAGCTCCTCCAGGAGGGCGAGGGGAAGATCTTCCTGCCCGTCGATCTCGTGGTGGCGGACGCCTTCGACGCGAACGCCAACCACAAGGTCGTGCCGGTGGACGAGGTCCCGGCCGGCTGGCGAGCGCTGGACATCGGGCCGGCCACCGTTGCCCACTTCAGCAACCGGCTGGCGGGCGCCAAGACCGTGGTCTGGAACGGCCCCATGGGCGTATTCGAGTTCCCGGCCTTCGCCAAGGGGACCGTCGCCATCGCCCAGGCGCTGGCCGATCTGAAGGACGCGGTGACCATCATCGGCGGCGGCGACTCGGTGGCTGCCGTCAAGCAGGCGGGGCTGGCCGATAAGATCACGCACATCTCCACCGGAGGCGGCGCCAGCCTGGAGTTCCTGGAGGGGAAGACGCTGCCGGGCGTGGCCGCCCTGCTGGATAAGTAGCCTGTCCACTCACGTGCGCAGGCCCTGACCGAGGATGGTCAGGGCCTGTTTCTATCTCGCAAGCAGGCCTTGGGAGCGGCAGAGGAGGCGAGGCAATGGGCATATTGACGGGCAAGACGGCGGTGATCACGGGCAGCACCCGGGGGCTGGGCCTGGCCATCGCCCGGGCCTACGCACGAGAGGGAGCGGCCGTGGTCATCTCCTCCCGCTCAGCCGAGGCGGTGGATCGAGCCGTCACGCGCCTGCGGGCGGAGGCCAGGCGGGTCACCGGCCTGCCATGCGACGTAGGGGACATGGAGCAGGTGCAGACGTTGGCCGCGCACGCCGAGGAGACCTTCGGCGGGTTTGACATCTGGGTGAACAACGCGGGCGTCGCCGCCCCATACGGTCCCACCGCCCACATCCCGTCTGAAGGCTTCCTGCGGGTCTACCAGACCAACATCCTCGGCGTCTACCACGGATCCATGGTCGCCATACGACGATTCCTGGCCCAGGGGCACGGGAAACTGATCAATGTGCTCGGGCGTGGAGCCCGTCGGCCGGTGCCCATGCAGAACGCGTACGCCGCCAGCAAAGCCTGGGTTCGAAGCTTCACGCTGGCCCTGGCTCGCGAGTACAGGGAGAGCGGCGTCGGCATCTACGCGTTCAGCCCAGGGCTCATGGACACCGACCTGTTGCGGCGCGTGGAGGCCGTCGCCGGATACGAGGGGCGCCTCCAGCCGCTAAAGACGGTGATGCGGCTATGGGCGAACCCACCGGAGGTACCCGCCCGCAAGGCGGTATGGCTGGCATCGGACGCCACCGACGGCCGCACGGGGCTGGAGGTCCGCATACTGGGCCCCGCAGGCATGGCCCGGGGCGTCGTTCGGGACCTTCTGCGCAGGCTCTTGCGCCGCCCGGCGCCGCCCTTCGATCTGGAGATCACGACGATTCCCCCGGCCATCCCTGAGATCGACCGGCCCGGTTGAGGCTTGGCCGGCAAGGGCATGGCTCACCGAAGAAGAGGAGTCCATATGGAGCGAGAAGACGCACGATCCGACGCCCCTCATTCGGAGCGGATCCCCCTGGGGCCCACCGATCTGCGCATCAGCCCTATCGGCATCGGCACCTGGGCCTGGGGCGATCGGATATGGTGGGGTTACGGACGCGGCTACACCGATGCGGACCTGCGAGCGGCGTTCCAAGCCAGCCTGGAGGCCGGGATCCACTTCTTCGACACCGCCGAAGTCTATGGACTCGGCCGCTCGGAGCGGCTCCTGGGGCGATTCATCCGGGAAGCCGGCCGCCCCGTCGTGGTGGCCACCAAGTTCTTCCCCTTCCCCTGGCGTCTGGGACGTCGTAGCCTGCTCCGGGCGCTGCGCGGCAGCCTGAAACGCCTGGGAATGCAGCAGGTCGACCTATACCAGATCCACTGGCCGTTTCCCCCCGTGCCCATCGAGACCTGGATGGACGCGCTGGCCGACGCGGTGGAGGCAGGGCTGGTGCGCGCCGTAGGCGTCTCCAATTACAGCGTGGAGCAGATGCAGAAGGCACACGAGGCGTTGGCCCGGCGCGGCGTGCCGCTCGCCTCGAACCAGGTGGAGTACAGCCTGTTGCAGCGAGGCCCGGAGCGCAACGGGCTGATGGCGCTCTGCCGGGAGCTGAAGGTCACGCTGATCGCCTACAGCCCGCTGGGGATGGGGCTGCTGACCGGGAAATACACGCCGGAGCGTCCACCGGCAGGGCTGCGCGGCCGCCGACTGGGGCGCCAACGGCTGATCCAGGCCCAGCCGCTCGTCGGCCTGCTGCGGGAGATCGGACAGGCGCATGGGGGCAAGACGCCAGCCCAGGTCGCCCTGAACTGGGTCATCTGCAAGGGGGCGGTGCCCATCCCCGGCGCCAAGAACGCCCGTCAGGCCGAAGACAACGCGGCGGCCGCCGGGTGGCGGCTGACGGAGGAGGAGATCGTCGCTCTGGACGAGGCCAGCGATCGGATCGCTGCCGGCCGATAGCCCCGGTGGCGCCCGGCTCAGGTCAACGCCTCGCCCAGCTTGACCGCCTGGAAGACCCGCAGCCGGGAGAGCAGCCCCACGACCACGCCGGTGGTCAGCGTCGAGACGGCGATCAGGGCGGCGACCGCATATCCCGTATCGCGCCAGGCGACGATGACGGCGAAAGGCGGGATCAGATCCGCCTCCGTGTGGCCGATCTGCAGGAAGGGGATGAAGAGATGGCTGGTCACCAGCCCCAACACGGCGCCGCCCAGGATGCCGAGGCTGGTGAGCAAGATCTGCTCCCCCGCCAGGGAGGCGGCCACCTGCCCCGCCGAAAGGCCGATGGCCCGCATGATGCCGAGTTGAATGAAACGCTGGCGATATACCAGGAAGGCGTGTAAGCCCAGCGCCAGCATGCTCAGGAGCGTCGTGATGACGAATCCCAGGGAGAGGAAGCCGAACAAGCCGATGCGCTCCGGACGCGCCCGCTCTTCGGCGATCTGCTGGCGAGCGTCATCCATCTCCAGGATCCGGAACCCGACCTCCTCCAGCTGCCCGACCAGCGTGGGCGCATCCACCCCCTGATCGACGGACAGCCAGACGTAGTACGGCACCGGCCCACCCAACTGATCGAAGATGTACTCCAGGTTGGCGATGAAAAACTCCCCCTCACCCGGGTAAGCCGTGGGGAACAGATCCACCACTCCCACGATCGTGAACAGGAGGGGCTGGTTGCTGCCAGCGATCAGCCCCCGCAAATGCAACGCGTCGCCGATACGCAACCCTGTTTGGGACAGGAACTCCGATCGCACCAGGATCCCCGACGGGTCCACAGCCAGCGCGTTCATCAAAGCACCCAGCGAGGTAGGGGCGAAATCCCGTCGGAAGTAGGCGACGCGAGGGAAGTCAAGGCGATCGATCCCGTACAAACGCCCGGTGACCATCTCCCCGCCCACGCGGGTGGTCGCCTTGAACACGCCCACCCGGGCGGCCGCCCGCACCGCGGGGGCGCGCAGATGCTCGGAGACGGGAAGGATGGCCCAACTCGGGAGCTCCTCCAATCCCCCCGCATCCGAGGCGGCTCCGGACGGGCCTCCCGAGGTCACGCTGACGCTCCGGCCGATCACTCCCGCCGCCTCCGCCAATGCGACGTCCGCCCCGACCTGATAGTACGTGCGGGCCACTAGATTCTCATCCAGCGTGCGGGCGACGGAGGCGGTGAACGTCCCCAGACCGACGGTCAGGACCAGCAGCATGATCAGGGCGGCGTAGTGCCGGCTGCTCCGGGCCAGATTGCGCACGGCCAGAAGCGTCGCCACGCCGGGCACCCGGGCGACCAGGATCCCCAATAGCCGCATGGCCGGCGGAAAGAGGCGTACATACACCCGCGCCCCGGCCAGGAGAAAGATCGCCGGGGCCAGGAAGAGGATCGGGTTCTCCCAGGGATCCCCACCCTCTCCAAACTGGAGCTGCGCGATGCGCCCCTGCCCCCGAAGCAGATAATATCCGTAGCCCGCCGCGGAGAGCAGCGCCAGGTCGCTCAGCACCTGCCACCACGAGGGCCGATCGTCTGATCGGCCGACCGCCTGCTTGGCGATGACGATGGTGAAGTGGGCAGCTCTCCACGCCGGCGTCATGGTGGCCCCCAGGGCCAAGACCAACGCTCCCACGGCGAACGTGAGGCTCTCCCGCGTCACGGCCACGACCAAGGGAACAGATCGCTCGAAGGCAAGGAATCCCCGCGTGCCCCCCACCGCCTGAGCCGCCCACCGTCCCAAGGGAAGCCCCAACAGCAACGCCAGAACCCCCAACGTGATGCCTTGAAGAAGGTACGTCACGACAATCTGAGCGCCGGTACTCCCCCGGCTCTTCAGGATGGAGATCTCCAACCGCTGGCGCTCCACCATGTTGTCCGCGATCAGCACGATAAAGAGGAGCACCAAACCCACAATGGGCAGGGTGAGCAGCAGGATCAACAGGGACTGCGTGGAAACCGCACGCTGATACCGTCGCAGCGCCGACACGGGCGAGAGGGTCAGCCGGGTGCCCGGGAGCAATGTGTCCACACGCGTCTCCACCGAAGCCACCCGCCGGAGAAAGGCCTCCACATCCTCCGCCCGCACGCTCCCGCCGTCGAGGACCTGGTACCAGCCCACGTCGAACAGGGGCTGGGGGATGCTCCCGCCCACCGAGCGGATGTACGCATCTCGGGAGACCAGCAACACACGGTCGAAGGACTCCGGTGGGATATACCAGAAGGGGGCATCGGGATCATAAGCCTGCCAGACGCCAGCGATCCGCACGGGGATCGTGATAGCGGAACGCTCCGAGCCGGAAGGGGAGATGCCGCCGGGATCGAAGAGCACGTACGTCTCCCCCACCTGAAGCCCCAGGTCCGTGGCCAGGGTGGGGCTGATCAGCACATCCAGATAACGCCCGGTGCCGTCGTCCTGCGGCTCCTGTCCCTCCGCCAGGACGAGATGCGGCCCCAGATCCGTGATGAAGCCCAAGGCGACGTGGCTCAGCGGTTGATCGCCGCGCGAATACGCCCCATCCTCTGAGGGGAAGAGCTGAAAGAGGTCACTCTTGACGTAGTGCATCCGGACCCGGACCGGAAGCTCGAGGTCCGAGGACAATCCCGTCTCCAGATATTGATCCAGTGCCCAATAGTGATCCCAGACAGGGAAGTCCTCTCGTTCACCCGTGTAGTGGAAGAAGAAGGCGAAAGCCGGCCGGCGCCCCGTCTGCACCGTCTGCAGCTCTCGCCGCAGCAGCGACTGATGGATCGCATCCGTGTACATGGGGATGGCGGAGACCAAAGCGACCGCCACCACCCATCCCAGCAACAGGGCAAACGCCAGGGCGGGCTCGTGCAGCAATCGCTGATGGGCCAGCTTCCACAATCCCAGGAGCCGTCGGATCGGATTCAGCAACGCGGTGAGATACCTCCGGGTACACGGCAACGTTCCACAACGGCACAGGCTGAGCGTGAAGGCTCAGCCCGTGACCGGATCGTCCAAGTCTGGCACAACGCCTCGCGTTACGCCTTGATCGCCCCCGATGTCAGGCCGGCGATGAAGTAGCGCATGGTGAACAGGAACAGGATGATCAGGGGGATCGACGCGATGACGAATCCGGCGAACATCGGCCCCCAACTCTCCAGCCCTCCGTAATGGCTGCTGAAGCTGACGATCCCCACAGAGATCGTCCAGCGGCGGCCGTCCGGGATCGTCACCAACGGCCAGACGTAGTCATTCCACGTGCCGAGGATGTTCATGATGGCGATCGTCACCAGGATAGGCTTCGATAGGGGCAGGACGATGTGCAGGAAGAGCTGCAACGTGGAAGCCCCATCCAGGCGGGCGGATTCGAAGAGCTCCTCCGGCAGTGAGGCGATGAAGCTGCGCAGGATGAAGATGGCGAAGATCTGGCCGCCGGAGATGTACGGCAGGATCAGGGCCCAGTACGTGTTCAACAATCCGAAGCTCTTGATCAGGAGAAAGGCGGGCACCAGCGTCAGCACGCCCGGGATCATCAACAGCGAGAGGATAGCGAAGAACAGGAACTCTCGCCCGGGGAAGGAGAACCGGGCGAACACAAAGGCGGAGATGCTGGAGATGGCCACCACACCGGCCACGGACACGCCCGAAACCAGGGTGCTATTGGCCAAGTACACGCTGATCCGGCCCCACGCATCCCGATAATTGGCCAGCGTCGGCGGCCAGGCAACCCCCCAGAAATTGTGAATGAATTGGGGCGACGTCTTGAAAGAGGTGATCACCATGAAGATGAACGGATAAAAGGTGAGAATGGCAAGGAACCCCAGGACGAGATGAATCGGCAGGTCATGCCTCAACGTGCGGCTCATGGACGCTCTCCTTGTAGGTTACACACCCGTGAACTCCACGCTCGACTTCAGGTATCGGGTATTCAGGTAGGTCAGGATCAGGGTCACGATGAACAGCATGGTGCCGATGGCACAGGCATATCCCATCTTATTATAGTACATGGCATTCCGATAAAGATACAGCCCTGGCACCATGGTGGACACTCCCGGGCCGCCGTTGGTCATCACCATGATGGTGGTGAATCCCTGAAACGATCCGATCACCGTCAGGATCACGATCAGCTTGACCTGGGACATCACGAGCGGCAGCTCCACGTGCCAGAAGCGCTTCCAGGTGGACGCGCCGTCGATGGCCGCCGCATCCAGCAACTCCATAGGGATAGCCTGGAATCCGGCCAGATAGATCAGCGTCGAGATGCCCGCCACCCACGGGAACCCGATGAACATGATCGCATAGAGGGCCAGATCGAAGTCCCCCAGCCACGGCCGGGCCAACGACCCCAGTCCGATCGATCTCAGGATCTGGTTCAGCAGGCCGATGTTGGGGTTGTAGATGAAGCGCCAGATCATCAGGGTGACCATGCCCGGCACCACCATGGGCACGACGAACAGCACGCGATAGAAATAAGCCAGCCGGAGATCACGCAGATGGAAGATCAACGCCCCAGCCATCAGTGGGAAGGTGAGGTTGATGGCCAGCGCCACCAATGTGAGCTTCACCATGTTGCCTAGGGACAACCAGATGGTTGGATCGTGGATCATCAGGTTGAAATTGCTCAGGCCGGAGAAGCGCTTGAAGTTCGCCCCATTCCAGTCGAAGAAGCTGTGGTACAGGGCCGACGCGGCGGGGTAATAATTGAAGAGCAAGATCAGCGTGAACGTGGGCAGTAGCAACAGATAGCATTCCTTGCACCGGGCCGCATGCCGCAGGGTGACCGCGATCTTCGACGGGGAAACGGCGGCGGGTCTTGCACGTTGGGCCGTCAACTGTGTCATCTCTCCTCTCCCATGATAGCGAGTCAGGGGGAGCCGGCTCCCCCTGACTCGTCTCATCGTGCAGGGTGCTAAGGATCAGCTTCCCTCTGCCCAGTCCGGATGCTCGGCCAGGAGCTGATCGGCTGCCCGCTCCATCTCCTGCTGCACCTGATCCGTCATCTGCTCGGCGTCGATCTGGTCCGCCAGGAACTGCTGCAGGAGGTTCCACAGCGTGTCCACAAACTCGCGGGTCAACATGCTGTCGAACGGCTCGATCCGCTCCGTGCCGTACTTGACCATCATGTCCGTGTACACGGAGAGCGTCGGATCGGCACCCGTGGTGTCCACCGTGCCGGGGGCGAATCCGCCATGATCGTTCAGCAGCGCGATCAGGTTCTTGGGAGCCGTGATGAAGCGCATCCAGTCGATGGTCTCATCCAGCACGCCGCGCTCCTCGGCCACGCTGGCGATGGCGTACTGGAAGACGCCACCCACGCCCGCCATGGCCGGGAAGTCCACGCCGCCGAACTCGGACGTCTCCTCGGTGATCTTGGGGATCTTGGGGAAGATGCCCCACTCGAACTCGATGAGCGGGTCGTTGCGGACCGGCTTGTTCATCCAGCTGCCCATCCAGGCCACGGCGGCCTCTCCGGTGGCCCACAGCCGGTACACATCATCGGGCGGTACGGCCCAGAACCCGTCAGGCCAGTAGTTGGACCACCCCTTGATGATCCGGAGCATCTCCTTCCATTCGGGATCCTTGGCGCCATAGCGTCCGGCCTTGATGGCACGCACCATCACCGGCGGAGGCAGGTTCTCACCGGGCTTCCAGGTTCGCGAGACGGTCTTGTTCGCCCCTTCCTCACCCCACTTAATATACCCCATCTTGCGATCATACATCACATCCTGGACCTCGCGAGTGCTCCAGCTCCCATAGAGCTGCACCCCACCCGCCAGATCCATGCTGATGGACATGGGGATATGACCCGCCTCCTTCAGGGCCTGCTGGACCTGCTCGTACTCGGCCCAGGTCTCCGGCACATCGGCGCCGATCTCCTCGAACATGTTCTTGTTGTAGAAGAAGCCCGTGCCGACGATGTCGCCTGTGATCATGTAGATGTGGCCATCGGGCGCCGTGCCGCTGGCGATGACGGGCGGCTGGAAGATATCGATCCAGCGCTTGTTGCCGTCGACGTAGGGATTCGGCTGTTCCAGATACGGATCGAGGTTGACGAACCACCCCTTCTGGTAGTCACGGGCGATGTACCCTCGCTGATACCAGACGATCTCGGGGGAGGTCCCGCCCGACATCTGGGTGACGAGCCACTCCTCATAGCCGGTGGGGATCTGCGGGATGAACTCGATATCGACGTCGGGGTGGGCCTCCTCGTAGGCCTTCTCCATGTCCCACATCTTCTGGGGCGGATCCCAGCGGTCCGTCTCCAACCGCTCGCGAGGCGTCAGGCCCTGCGCATACATACGAACCTTCTTCTTCGCCGTGGTCTGCTGGGGCGCTTCCGCGCCCGGGGCGGTGGAGGGCGCCATGGGCGCGCAGGCGGCCACCAGGGCCCCGGCGGCTCCTACACCCGCCGCCTTGAGGAACGCTCTACGAGACAAACGCTTTGCTTCCATCTCTCCACTCTCCTTGGAATAGAAGATTCTGAGAAATGAACACGGACACGCGCTTCAGGATAGGATCGCGTCCAGGCTATCACCTCCCCTCCTTGCTCACAGGATCCTCCACGACGAAACGGACCGTTGGTTGACCATCGACGTAATGGATACGCTCAGAATGGCACGATGAGGACCTATCAAGCGGACATGGTCAGCGGGAACCCATCTTCCTCCCGTTGACGAACAGAGGCGCTTCATGCCGCCCCAGTGGGAAAGAGGGCAATGCCGGCCACGCCGGATATCCACACTTCACTTGCGGATGGGCCGCCCCCCTTGTATACTTCACCGTGACGGCAGGTAAATCACGCAAAGAGGAATCGACCACGCACACAACGCGCGACACCCCATTCATGATACCATGCCGCCCACGAAAGGGGATACGATTTTGCCCAATACCGGCCAAAAACCGGCAAGGAACAGGACACCTTGAATCGGGAGCAGTTTACCGCCGCGTTGCGCACAGCGCTTATGCAACTCGATGATCTGCAAAGCCTGCGCCGCAGCCCTCTCCTCACGATCCTCGCGGGCGATCGCAACGCGGCCAATCCCGTGAGCCTGCAAAGACTCCTGTTCAAGGAGATCGAGTCCCTGAAGCACGCCCCCGGGGTCCGCCCATCTCGCATGTATGAGATCCTGTACTATCGCTACGTGGAGCAAATCAGCCAAAAAGAGGTGGCCTACCAGCTCGGGATCAGCGTGCGCCAGCTTCGTCGCGAACAGGCGAACGCGATCGAATACCTGGCAGACCACCTGTGGAATCGGTACAACCTGACTGAACGATCGTCTGAGGCTACACGAGAGGAAATCGCACCGTCGCCCTCCTCCGCCCAGGGGACGGGCTTGAACGAGGAGATCGCCTGGCTGCGCGACGGCTTTCGATCGGAGGCGAGTGTTCTCTCCGCCGAGCTGGCCGAAGCCCTCCGGGACGCCGCTATCCTGGCGAAACGATACGGGGTGACCCTGCGGCAAGCTCCGATCCCCGCCTTGCCCAAAGTGGCCGTGCCCCCCATGGCGCTGCGGCAGGCTCTGCTCACGGCTCTGACCGCCGTCATCCCCCCGACCACCGGGCTCTCCCTGGACATTCAGGTCGCATCATCGGAGACAGGGGCGACCATCACGCTTCAACAGGCGGCCATCCCCTCCAAGAGCCCCCCACAACCCAGCTACGATCTGGCATCCCTGGATGTCGTCTCCACGCTGATCGCCCCCTTCGGCGGCCACGTGATCGCATCCGACATCCCGCCGCTGCGTGTCCAGATCGTTGTCCCCAAGGTGGGCAGCATCCCCGTGCTGGTGGTCGACGATAACCCGGACGCCCGTCAGCTTCTGGAACGCTACGCAGCCAACTCCCGCTTTCGCGTGATCGCCACGGCGGATTGTGCGCAAGTGGTGGCCCTCGCCCGGAAATTCGGGGTGCACGCCATCGTCCTGGACGTGATGATGCCCGGGGTGGATGGATGGGACATCCTGGCCCAGCTGCGTCACCATCCGGACACCCAGAACATACCCATCATCGTCTGTACCATACTGCCGCAAGAGGAGCTGGCCAATCTGCTGGGAGCCACGGCCTTCATTCAGAAGCCCGTCAGCCAGCAGGCATTTCTGGAGGCTCTGGAGCGCGTGACGGCCACGCCGGAGCGAGGGAACGGCTGAGCCCCATCGCGCACATGAGGATATCCCGAGCGGACAATCCACCGGTCAGCTCGACCCGCAGACGACTCGCCACAACGGGTTCCCCCCACGGATCACGAGCGGACACGATCACCACCGGGATGTGTCGAATCCGAGGGTCGGCGTTCTTCTCCTCCAGGACCTGATAGCCATCCCGGTCGGGCAGCCCCAGATCCAGGAACACGGCATCCGGCTGGCGCTCCCGCATCAGCGCCAGCGCATTCGCCCCATCGCCGGCGCGCAACGTCCGATATCCCCGGCCGGCGGAGGCGAGCTGACGTGCGATCAGGCGCGCCATGGTCTGGTCGTCCTCGACGATCAGGATGCTGCCACGCATGGGCGCCACCCGCTCGGCCGCGGCCAGAAGAGCCGCCCGGGTGACCGGCTTGACCAGATAGTCGACCACGCTCAGACGCTCGCACGCCTCCATCTTCCCCGGTATGTAGCAACTCACGACCACCGTGCGGTCCGGCAGATCCACCAATCGCCGGATCAACCCCCGGGTCTCCATTACCCGGGCATCGTTGATCAGAAGCACTTCCGGCGGATCCTCCACCAGCTCTCGCTCCGCCTCCTCCAGATCCCGCACGGCGACGACATCCACTCCCTCGAAGAGGACGGGGGCCTGTCGGGAGAGCACCGGGTCCCGCTCCACGATCAGGAACCGGGGCTTCGGCTTGGGCAACTCCACCTGCGAACGCCGGAGGCGAGACTCATGAGCCGCATATGGGTTCACCCACCGTTTTGCCCCTGACAACACACGGCCGTTGGAGGGCTCATCTGGCCTCAATGGCAGGGAGAAGAAGAACGTGGTCCCCACCCCGGGCTCGCTCTCCAGCCACATCTTCCCGCCGTGCAGCTCCACCAGCCGTCTGCTGATGCTCAGCCCCAGACCGCTGCCGTCATGCGGCCTCTTGGTCGAGCCATCCAGTTGCTGGAAGGGCTCGAAGATGCGGTCCTGATCCTCCGGGCGGATCCCCGGTCCCGTATCCCGCACACGGATCACGACGTAGTCCTGATCCATCGTCACGCCGACGGTGACGCCGCCCGTCTCGGTGAAGCGCCCCGCGTTGCTGAGGAGGTTCAGGATCACCTGACGAGCGCGCAGTCGATCGCAATACACCGCCGGCAGGCTCGACGGCAGGTCCACATCGAGATAAAGCCCCTTTGCGCGATAGAGCGGCGCCACCGCCTGGGCAGCCTCATCGATGATGCAGGAGAGGTCCGTCCACTCCCGGCTCAAGCTGAAGCGCCCCGCCTCGATCTGGCTCAAATCCAGCACATCGTTGATCAATTGGGCCAGGTGCTGCGCGTTCCGATAGATCACCCCGATGTCCGACAGCAGGGCCTTGGGCAGCCGGGACCCATAAGTCGAAGGGGAATGGGCGATCATCTCGCTGAAGCCGATGATCATGTTGAGCGGGGTGCGCAGCTCATGGCTGACGTTGGCGACGAACTCCTCCTTGGCCCGTCGGGCCTCCTCGGCCTCCATCCGGCTGGCCCGCAGTAGCTCGTACAGGCGGCTCAGTTGGGCATACGCCTCGGCCAGGTCCTCGTTGGCCTGATTCAAGGCCAATCTGTGCTCGCGAGCCTCCTCCAACAGGGTGTGCGCCCGCTGATAGTACACGAACAGTCGCTCGAGGATCATCAACCGGGGGGCCTCGCTGATCCATCCCAACGCCCACGTGACCCCAATCAGAAAGATCACGGCCACACTTTCCGTTGTGACCACATGCAGCGGGACTCCCAGCGGCCGCAGCAGGAGGGCGGCGATCATGGGGATGCCCACCAGTACACCCGCCCGCCATCCCAGAGCAAAGGTCGCCAAACTGACCGGCAGGAGGAACAAAGTGGCAGCCCCCGGCCCCGGCCACCAGAGCGTCGCCAGCCAGGTGGCTATCGCGACGCCTGCAACCAGCCCCACGATGCCCAGGCGGACGTTGATGCGAGAGAAGCCATAGCCAGCGATCAGGGCAGCGAACAAGAGCAATGCGATCGGGGTCACCTGGTGGGGTTGTAAGAGCCAGCGATCCAGAGCGATGGGGAAGACTCCGCAGAGGGAGAGGAGCGCCCAAAGCCTCCAGAAGCTTTCATCCTTCAAATACTCCCACTCACGCTCTATCCGGCTGGCGGCATAACCATCGGAGGATCGAAACCATTTCATCGCCCCGCTCCATGAGCACGCCTGTTGATCGCCTGCAGCGATCTGAACCCTTCCCGCCTGAGAAGATTGTACCCAACCAGATGGCAATTGGGAAGTTCCCAAGTCCAGGGCCTTTTCAAAGTCCAGCATTCATACATATTAGCACACGTGACACTCACAGGGACAAGGATTGTCTCGCTCCATCTCGATTTCCACCGCTGACCTTGAAAGAGCCCTGTCTCCATCCCCCCGTCCACCTGAATCAGACCGGGGGAGAGGAGTGAGAAGCTGAGAGGAATTCCCCCCTCCTTTTGGACACACCACCACAGCGGCGATATATTTGACACCGCGGCCCGGTTGCATACAATGGAGTTGTGGAATTCGCGCGATGAGGCTCGTGCCAACGATTGCTCGGCGGTGGATAGCCTCTACCCACGAGAACGGCGAGTGGTAGGGGCTTTTTTGTTGTGGCCCCGCCATCTCTCATGGGCTTAAGGGAAGTGAAGGGATGTGTGCCTTGACGGATATCACGATGGTAGGAGAGATCGCCCGAGCTGTGCGGGAAAACGTCAACCGGGTGATCGTCGGCAAGGAAGATGTGATCGATTTGCTCCTGGTGGCGCTCTTCTGCGAGGGCCATGTGCTATTGGAGGACGTGCCCGGCATCGGGAAAACCACCCTGGCCAAGACCCTGGCTCGTTCGCTGGGATGCACCTTTCAGCGCATCCAGTTCACCCCCGACCTGCTCCCCTCCGACATCACCGGCGTAAGCGTTTTCAACCAGAAGACCGGTGAGTTCGAATACCGCCCGGGCCCCATCATGGCCCAGATCGTGCTGGCCGATGAGATCAACCGGGCCGGGCCGCGCACCCAGTCGGCGCTGCTGGAGGCCATGGAGGAACGCCAGGTAACGGTGGACGGCGTCACCCGCCCCCTGCCCCGCCCGTTCCTGGTGCTGGCCACCCAGAACCCCGTGGAGCTGGAGGGCACCTTCCCGTTGCCCGAGGCCCAGGTGGATCGATTCCTGCTGCGCGTGGCGCTGGGCTATCCGGAGCGAGAGGAGGAACGGCAGATCCTGCACCGTTTCCAGACGGACAACCCGCTGGATCACATCGAGCCGGTGGTATCGGCCGAACAGATCCAGGAGGCCGGCAGGTTATGTCGACAGGTCTACGTGCATCCCGCCCTGGAGGACTACCTGCTCGACCTGGTGCGCGCCTCCCGGACCGATCCCGCCATCACGCTGGGGGCAAGCCCGCGCGGCAGCCTGGCGCTCCATCGCACAAGCCAGGCGCTGGCCGCCATTCAGGGGCGCGACTACGTAATCCCCGATGACATCAAACGGCTGACGATCCCCGTATTGGCCCATCGATTGATCCTCAGCCCGGATGCCCGACTGCGCGGCCGATCGGCTCAGGAGATCATCGGCGAGTTGATCGAGCGCGTGCCCGTGCCGGTGGAGGAGATCTGGCAGGAGCAGGAGGAAACCGCCTCATGACCCGACGCCTTTCGGGGAGCGAAACGGAGCGCATCCCGCCGCCGAGCGCCACCTCGCGATCTCAACGTGGACAAGGCCTGGCATGAACTGGCGTCGCTGGCATTGGCTGAACGACATCACGTTGCCGCTCCTGACGGCGATCCTACGGCTCTGTTGGATGTGGCCGTGGCTGCAGCTCATCCAGCGCTGGCTGACACCATCGTATCAGGGGAACCTGCTATCGCCCTGGCAGATCATCGGGCTTCTGCTGGGCGGCATGGCGATGACGCGCTGGGTGCTGGGGCGATCCTGGAGCATCGCTCGGGCTCGCGCATGGATCGCCGGCACGGGGATCGGGATCATCTTCGGCCTGCTGTGGTGGCTGTTCGCTCGCGCAGGATACGCGCTCTGGGACGTGCGCTGGCTGATCGCGCTGGGGCGGATGCTAAGCCACTGGCAGGTGGAGGTGCCCCCACCCCTCATCACGCTGCTGGCAGCCGCGTACCTGTGGCTACGCGGCGTGCTGGACGGCCGGCTTCCCCCCACCCACGAGCGCGTGTGGGGTACGTTCGCCTCCGGCTTCCTGATCCTGGCGCTCCTCCTGCTGGTTGGCTCGTCTGATCCCAACGGATTGCCCGCCGGCACGGAACAATGGATGCTGGCCTTTTTCGCCGTGGGCATGGCCGCGCTGGCTCTCTCCAGCCTGGAAGTCGCGCGCCAGACCGGTCGAGGGGACGCCGAGAAGCAACCCCGCCTCAGCCGATATTGGCTGGTCAGCGTCCTCTCCGTCATCGTCGCGCTGCTGGGAGTCGGGCTGCTGTTGAGCGCCCTCGTCACACCGGAGGCCATCGCCCGGGCGTTCGGCTGGTCCTCCGCCCTGTTGCGGATCCTGGGGATGGTGCTGTACTACACCGTGTTCGCCGTCGCCTACGTGGTCTTCCTGGTCCTGACCCCGCTTATCCACTGGCTCCAGTCGCTGGTCAGTTCGGCCCCTCGCAACGAGCCATTACAGATGCCCGACTTTCAAAAGCAGCTGGAGGAGATCTCACGGAATCCAGGCCCTACCCTCCCACCTGCTATCGGCGAGACGGCGCGCTGGTTCGGCGTGATCGGGCTCATCGTGGCGATCGCCCTGGCCTTCGCTCTGGCCCTACGCCGCTTCTGGGGGAACGAGGCGGAGGAGGTCGAGGAAACGCGTGAACTGATCCTATCGCGGGATCTACTGGGAGAGCAGCTCTCCGCCCTGTGGAGAGGGTGGGTAGACCGCCTTCGCTGGGCACCCCGGAAGGCGCTGAGCCCATTTCTGCCCCTGGACGGCGAGCCCCAGACGCGCCGCGTGATCCGGGCGCTCTATCAGGCGCTGTTGATGGCCGCCAAGGAGCGCGGGCTCCCTCGCCTGCGGGGTCAGACACCCGTTGAATACGCGCAGGCGCTCAGCGCGGCGGTGCCGGACTCCGGAGAGCCGCTGAGCGTGATCACGCAGGGATACATCCAGGCCCGTTACGACCTGGAGCCGCCCTCCGCAGAGCGGGCGGAAGAGGTCCGGAGGGCCTGGGAGCGATTGCGAGCGACCCTGGAGGCATGGCACGATGGCACATCTCCAGAATCGGACGCATAGCGCTCCCCGCCCGGGCGGGACGCGGACACGATATGCGAAAGACCCCACGAGGATGTGGGGAAGGACATCACGCGAATAGCCCGACGGCTTCACCGGCCGGACGGAGACCCTGCCGGGGCCGTAAGTCGCCGGATACGCAGACCGATACGAGGAAGAGAGCATGGCAGCACTGCTGGTCATCGTACAGCTGATCTTTTTGGAGGGCATCCTCTCCCTGGACAACGCAGCCGTTCTGGGGGCGATGGCGGCCTCGCTACCGGCCGACCGCTCCGTCCCCTGGCCCAAATGGATGGCCCCGTTTGGCCATCGCCTGGACCGGCTGTTGGGCCCCCAGCGACAGGCAGCCCTGAGGGTGGGGCTGTTCGGAGCGTACGCCGGGCGGACCCTCATGCTGGTGCTGGCGGCGTGGGTGGTGCAGAACCCCTGGCTGAAGCTGGTTGGCGCCCTGTACCTGCTCAAGCTGGCAGCGGAACACCTGAGCCAGCCAAGCCATGAGTCCGAGTCCGGCGCCCCCCAGCCGAAGGACGGCCGCTTCTGGCGCGTCGTGCTGTCCATCGAGCTGGCCGATCTGGCCTTCAGCCTGGACAACGTGGTGGCGGCCGTGGCCCTGTCCCGCCATCTGGCCATCGTGATCCTGGGCGTGGCCATCGGCATCCTCACCATGCGCTTTGCCGCCGGCATCTTCGCCAACCTGGTCACCCGGGAGCCGATCCTGGCGCCGACGGCGTTCATCCTGATCCTGAACATCAGCGTCGAGCTGCTGTTGGAGGACTTCGCCGGAGCGCACTTTGGCGACCTCACCAAGTTCGCCATCTCCGCCGGTACCATCGCGCTGGCGCTGCTCTACGCGCACTGGTCGGTCATGCACGTCATCGATCCGCTACTGCGGGCGGCGAAGTGGGTGCTAGGCCTGGTGAACAAGATCATGGATGGGATCTTCTACCCGTTCAAGCTGGTGCTGATGGGGATCGCATCCCTCACATCCGGGACGGTCAGCCGCGTCCACCCGCCCGCCGGCTGACACCGAGCGCCGAGACACAGCCTGATCCATTCCAACGACCCCCAGGGCCCCGGAATCTGCGAGATCCCGGGGCCTGATCATGCACCCGACGTGGTGGAAGCCCCGCGGAACGGCCCATGATGCCCACTCCGCTGCGCCCCTCCATGCAGGTGATACACGGGAGCACCACCCGCCATGACATGGGAATCGCCGTGTCGATTCCGACCCGTTCGCATGCGACAGCGTTTCCACGGAAAGGGCCCGTTGCCAACGCCGCGCTTGCTTGCGCCCACCCACCGCCCTGCTATAATGCAGGCCGACGGCACATCTCCCGAGCACTGCCCGAGAAGATCCCCTTCCGGTGAAATGCCCTTCACCTCACAGGAGTGTGACGATGGACCCAACCATCGCCTTGCTTCAGGCTATCCGGTCGCTTTGGCCACAGCTCCCCGACCTCATCGGAGATGATTGGCCTCAATTCAGGAGCCAGCTGGAGGGATATCTGGAGCGGTTGGAGGCCGATCCGGCCCAGGAGTCCATCACCCGGGCGCTGATCCTGGATCACTTCAGCCAGTATCCCGAGGCACACCAGCGCCTCATCGGGGAGATGGTCGCCTTTCAGAGCCAGCAACTGCCCTCCACATATGGCACCTTAGAGCGCACCACGCCTGCTCTCACACGCCTGCTCCATCCCACCATCACCCGCTATGCCGAGGTCACCTGCCCGCGCCGGGTATGGGTCCAGACGCCGCGCGTCCCCGTCGTCGTCCGACTGACGATGCGCCCGCCGGGATACGGCGCAGACATCGTGGAGCTGGCCGCCTATACGGGGATGCCCGTACGCGTGCGCATAGACGCGCCCGCCTTCGATATCCTCAACTCGGCGGAGCAGGAGACGCTCATCCTACCCAATGCCGATAGCACGCCGGATCTGGCTTTCGATCTACGCCCGCGCGACACCGGCTGCACCCGCATCTACCTCGACTTCTTCCAGGCCGGGAACCCCATCGGGACGGTCAGCGTGCCTGTGGAAGTCACGGCTCACGAGATCAGCGCGCAGGAGGCGTCCAGGTTCGGGAGGGTGCTACGCGCCGAGCCCGATGCGCCCCCTCCTGATCGCATGCTCTACATCGCCTATGAACGATTCCAGGGGCAGCCAGCGCTGCGATTCGAGCTCAGGCGGGGAAGCGATGCCGGGAGAAGGTTCTACCCCACCCTGCTGGGAAGCGATCCGAAGACCTACATCGAACAGCTATACGAGAGGCTTCTCACGGCACACGCGATCGATCCCGCCCGCTCGGCCGGGCCGGAACGCCGACAGGTGCTGCCGCCGGAGGACCCGGAGCAAGTCCTCCGGACCCTGGGCCAGAACCTGTGGCGCGAGCTCATCCCGGAGGAGTTGAAACGCGCTTACGCGATCGAGCGCGGAAGCTGGCACGACGAGACCCTGCTCATCGTCTCCGACGAACCTCATATCCCGTGGGAGCTGATCTGGCCCTATGGACACGGCTGGCAGGACGATGGGCCCTGGTGCATCACCATGCGCCTGGCACGCTGGCTCCGCCGGGGGCCCCAAGGCGATGGGCACGAGGCCCCGCCCGTCCTCCTCCGCTTCGGCGCCCTGGCCTGTCTGGCCCCCACCGCCCCCGATCTGGCCGTCGCCCGGGAGGAACGGCGCCTTCTGGCCGAGCTGACGTCACGGTATGCCCTCTCCGACCTGAGCCCGGACCCGCCCACCTGGCCTCAAGTAATCGAGCTGCTGGAAGCGGGCGGGTACGATTGGATCCACGTGGCCGCCCAGGACCGCTTCCACCCCACCGCCCCCGATGCGGACTCGGCCGTCTGGCTCCAGGACGGAAGAGCGCTTACGCCGGAGGCCATCGTGGGATCGGACATCGAAGAACGGATCCGCGAACGCAGGCCCGGGTTCGTCTTCAACGCCTGCCACGGCGGACGACAGGGCTGGGCCTTGACGCGTCTGGGGGGCTGGGCCAACCGGCTCATCGGCAACGGCGCCGGACTCCTCCTGGCCCCCCTCTGGGAGGCCACCGATGACCGGGCACTGGACTTCATCCGAGCATTCTACCAGGGCTTGCTCGACGGCGAGACGGTGGCGGAGGCAACGCGCCAGGCCCGGCTGGCCGTGCGCCGCGCCGGCGATCCCACATGGCTGGCCTACAGCCTGTACGCCCATCCCAACGCGCGAGTGGTGCTCAGCAGCCAACAGGAAACCTGATGCGTTCCCGACATCCAAGGAGGATCACGATGCCATTCAGTTGCGATACGATGGTCGCGCTGCCGAACGCGACAAAGGGAGGACAGACCCTCTTCGCCAAGAACAGCGACCGCCCTCAGGAGGAGAGCCAGCCCCTCGTCCAGCGGGATCGAGAGGCCCATCCGGGCGGAACCTTCGTTCGATGCCAATTTCTGGAGATCCCCCAGGCGGCCGTCACCTACCGACACGTCGGCTCCAGACCTTACTGGTGCTGGGGCTACGAACACGGCTTCAACGAGCACCAGGTCGCCATCGGCAACGAGGCGTTGGCCTCCAAGATCCCCGTATTCGAGGAGCCGAAACTGCTGGGCATGGACCTGGTACGCCTCGGCCTGGAGCGCGGCCGGACCGCCGCCGAGGCGGTGGAGGTCATAACCGACCTGATCACCACATACGGACAGGGCCGCTTCCAGGGGGGCGCCGACGTGGGCACTTACGACAACGGATTCCTGGTGGCCGACCCGCATGAGGCATACGTGATCGAGACCGCAGGCCACGAGTGGGCGGTGAAGCGGGTCGAATCCACGCTCGGCATCAGCAACATCCACTCCATCGGGACGGACTGGGAGCGGCTGTCCCCCTCGGCCGAGCGCCACGCCATCGAGCAGGGCTGGTGGCAACTGGAGCAGGGACGGCTCCACTTCGCCGAGGCTTACTGCGACTTCTCCAGCAGGCAGTTCGGAGGCGGCCCCCAGCGCAGAGCCCGCTCCTGCGCGGTGCTGAAGAAGCACCGAGGAGAGATCGACGTCCGCACCATGATGGCCCTGCTGCGCGATCACTCCAACGGTGAGGATCCGGAGGAGCCCTTCCGAGAGGAGCCCCCTAACGGCATCTCCATCTGCTGGCACTACACCGAGGAGGTCGGCGTGAACACGGCCGCCAGCCTGGTGGCAGATCTCTGCGCCGACGGGTCCCGGTTGCCCGTCTACTGGTGCAGCTTCTACTCCCCCTGCCTGGGCGTGTTCCTCCCCGTCTTCATCCAGGGTCAGATCCCGGCAGCCCTGACCATTGGCGACGCGGAGCCCAGCGATAAGAGCCTGTGGTGGCTGTTCCGCAAGCTCGAACGCGCCGTGCGGCAGGACCCCAGCGGCGAGGCCGCCGCGGCTGTACGGGCCGTGTGGCGGGGCTTCCAGGACAAGCTGCTGGAGACCGCCTACCAGATCGCCGCGGAGGCCCGGCAGATGATCGATGCCGGCCGCGACGAAGAGGCCGCGCAGAAGCTGACCGACTACATGCACCGCAACGTACAGCAGGCACAGTCTACGCTGCAAGACATGCTCACCCGAGGTCCGCTGACGGTGGCTAACTCTCGGACCGGGCGATCCACGTGAGCTCCAAGCAGGGCGATCCTCCACATCCGCCAGCTCATCTGGCAAAAGCGCCCACTATTTTCTGAACCGTCCTCGATATCCATGGAAGCGTCATGAGAAAGCCGACGGAGACCGTCACGCTCCATTACTTTGGCCATTGCGCCTTTCTGTGGGACCTCCCCACCAGCGCGCGGCTCCTGATCGATCCCTTCCGGAACCCGGCGGACCGCACGTGGTTCCTGCGGCCGTCCCCCAAAATCGAATGCGACATCGTGATGGTCACTCACCCGCACTTTGACCACGACGCCATCGACGAGTTGCCGGGGCGGCCCACCATCCTCCGGCATCCCGTGGAGCTCCGGGGCGAGGGCTTCCGGATCCGCGGCGTCATGTGGCAGCACGCCCGACACTACGGACAGGAATTCAACCAGGAGAACCTCATCTTCGCCGTCGAAGCGGCCGGGCTGCGCTTCTGCCACCTGGGCGATGGCCGGCCGGATCCGCCTCCATCCCTCGTCCAGACGATCGGCCCCATCGACATCCTGATGATCCCGGTCGACGATTCGTGCCACCTTCTCTCCTTCGAGGAGGTGGATCGGCTCATCCGCCAACTGGATCCGGCCGTGGTGATCCCGACTCACTATCTGATCCCCGGGCTGACCGCCCCGGAATCCACGCTGAAGGGCATCGAGCGCTGGCTGGAAGGGCGGACCAACGTGCGCCGAATATCGTCCATCCGGCTGTCCAGAGCCGACCTTCCCGAAACACAGGAGATCTGGATCTTCGACGCGCACGTCACCGCTTCACCGCCCCCTGATTAGGGGACGTGCCCTGATCACCCAGAGGGGATACAACCCCTCCGAGGAAACCCCGCTTTGACGGATCGGGGATACGCATTTACAATACCGCCGCGGGAGATCGTCCAGAAATAGGGTAACGTTTTGCCCCTCGCGAGGCGGTTTGGAGTGACGCGAGCCACTCCCCTCTGGCAGCGATTTCCCAATCTCATTGGCCCAACGGAGCGAACACTGATGGCCCAACTGCGTATCCGACCGGGTAACCCGCTGCGCGGGCGGCTACGTGTACCCGGTGACAAATCCATCTCCAACCGATTCCTCATGCTGGCCGCGCTGGCCGAGGGAGAATCCCGTGCCCGCGGCTGGCTGGCTTCTGACGATACGTTGGCAACCCTGCGTTGTATGGTCGCCCTGGGAGCGGAGATCGAGCGCCCGGAGGAGAACGAGGTGGTCGTGTGGGGAGGCGGGCTGCATTCCTTGCGAGAGCCCACCGACATCCTCTACTGCGAGTCCTCGGGCACGACCATGCGGCTCCTGTCCGGTCTGGTGGCCGGACAGCCGTTCACGACCATCCTTCACGGCTCGGAGCAGCTGCGCCGCCGCCCGATGAAGCGTGTGGTCACCCCCCTACGCCAGATGGGCGCCACCATCCTGGGGCGAGACGACGGCAACTTCCCCCCGCTGGCGATCCACGGCGGCGATCTGTCGGCGATCGAATACGAGCTGCCGGTCGCCTCCGCCCAGGCGAAATCCGCCATTCTGCTGGCCGGGCTGTTCGCGGGCGGCACCACGACCGTGCACGAGCCCGCCCCCAGCCGGGATCACACCGAGCGCATGCTGCAGGCCATGGGCGTGTTCATCGCCCGGGACGGACAATCCGTGCGGATCACGCCGCCCACCACGCCGCTGGCGCCGCTGACGATGGCCGTCCCCGGCGACATCTCCTCGGCCGCCTTCCTGATCGCGGCGGCGCTGCTGGTCCCCGGCTCCGACATCACCCTGGAGAACGTCGGGGTGAACCCCACCCGGGCGGGACTGCTGGAGGTCTTACCCCCCATGGGCGCCGAAGTGGAGCGACTGGACGAGCGGATGTCCGGCGGGGGAGAGCCCGTCGCGGACCTGCGTGTGCGCGCCGCCGAAGGTATGGAGGGCGTCACCGTCGAGGGCGAGCGGGTGCCCCGCATGATCGACGAGTTCCCCATCCTGGCCGTGCTGGCCACCCAGGCGGAGGGGGAGACCATCGTCCGGGGCGCGTCCGAGCTGCGGGTGAAGGAGTCGGATCGGGTGGCCACGGTCGTGGAGGAGCTGCGCAAGATGGGGGCGCAGATCGACCCGGCCGAGGACGGGTTCACCGTGCGAGGCCCCACCCCGCTCCAGGGCGCCACGGTGGACGCGCACGAGGATCACCGGCTGGCGATGGCTCTAGCGGTGGCCGGGCTCATCGCCGAGGGGGAGACGGTGATCGAGGGGGCGGAGTGCATCGACAAATCGTTCCCGCAGTTCCCCGAATGTCTGGCCGCCCTGGGCGCCAGCGTGGTCGGATAAGCCGCGTGTGACGGGCGCCATGGGAGGCACGATGATCGACGGACGCACACGGCTGGTCGGCGTCATGGGCTGGCCGGTGGAGCACTCCCTCAGCCCCCCCATGCAGAACGCGGCGTTCCAGGCACTGGGGCTGAACTGGTGCTACGTGCCGCTGCCCGTCCCGCCGGATCAGATCGCGGCGGCGCTCCGGGGGCTGCGGGCCCTGGGCTTCGCCGGAGCCAACGTGACCGTGCCCCACAAACAGGCCGTCATCCCCCACCTGGCCGATCAAACGGACGCGGCGCGGGCGATCGGCGCGGTGAACACCATCTGGGTCGAGGAGGACGGGACGCTCCACGGGGATAACACGGACGCCTACGGGTTCCTGGCCGCCCTGCATGAGGTCGATTTCGCCATTCAGGGCTCGCACGCGGCCATCCTGGGCGCCGGGGGATCCGCCCGGGCCGTGGCCTATGCGCTGGGATCCGCCAAGGCCGAGCGGGTGGGCCTGTGGAATCGCACGCCGGAGCGAGCGGAGGCCATCGCCCGGGACATGAGCGCCCTCTTCCCCCAGACGAGGTACGAGGCCCACCGCCTCCCCGACGATCTGCACCTGATCCGAGAGCCCACACACCTCATCGTCAACTGCACGCCGGTGGGGATGTGGCCGCACACGGACGCATGTCCATGGCCGGAGGATCTGCCCTTCCCACGCCAGTGTCTGGTCATGGATCTGATCTATCGCCCGGAGGAGACCCGGCTGTTGGCCCGGGCGAGGGAGGCCGGCTGCACGACGCTCAACGGGATCAGCATGCTGGTCCACCAGGGGGCCGCCTCCTTCCGCCGCTGGACGGGCATCGAGCCGTCCGCGGAGGTCATGACCCGGGCACTGCTCGCCGCCCTGCGGCAATCCGCTCGAGAATAGCATGTCCCAGGCCAACGACCTGCCCCCCGATCCCAAGCGAGCCGTGGCCTCCGGCTACGACCGCATCGCGGAGCGCTACCTGCGCTGGACCCGGGAGCGCCCCGCCGCGGTCCGGCGGCGATACCTGGAGCTGCTGATGAGCCGGGTGCCCGCCGGGGGCCGCGTGCTGGACCTGGGCTGCGGCGCCGGCGATCCCATGACCCGGACGCTGGCGCAACGGTACGACGTCGTGGGTGTGGACATCTCCGCCCGGCAGCTCGCGCTGGCCCGTCGACGGGTTCCGACCGCCCATCTGGTGCGCGGGGACATCGCCTGGCCCTGTTTCTCCGCCTCCGCCTTCGACGCCGTCACCGCCTTCTATGCGATCATCCACGTGCCTCGCTCGGAACACCCAGAGCTGCTGGCGGACATCTTCCGCATCCTGCGTCCCGGGGGGATCTTCCTGGGCACCATGGGGGCACACGATCTGCAGGACCTCTACGAGCCGGACTGGCTCGGGGCGCCCACCTTCTTCAGCCACTTCGACGGCGAGACCAACCGACGCCTGGTGGAGGCGGCCGGGTTCCGGATCGAGGTCGCCCAGGTGGAAGGGGAGATGGAGGACGGAGATTATGTCGAATTCTTGTGGATCATGGCCCAAAAGCCGGCGGAGCCCTAGCGAAAGCGCCCTATCCGTAGGGAGCAACACACAACATATAGAGGTCTCCCACCGCATCAACCACAAGATAGCGGGTAGGCGATCCGCCTTACGCGCTGGCCGGTCCGACCCGATGAGCCCCCCTCCCGACGGTCGGCTTCCATCGCTCCCCTGATGCGCCATGAAAGCCCTCGCCACGCATCCGATGCTCCGCCCGTATCGCGCACTGGCCGCCCGGCTGAGCGCCAGGACCGCCCACTGGCGCTACGACGCCCGGGGCAGCCGGCGGGACCTGCGCCTGGATTTCCTGCGCGGCCTCTGCCTGGCCGTGATGGTCATCGATCATCTATGGCCCTCCGCACTGCACCTGGTCACCAAGGAGTTCATCGGCACGGTGACCGGGGCGGAGGGGTTCGTCTTCATCTCCGGCCTGGTGGCGGGGATCGTTTACACCCGCCGACTGCGGGAGCGGGGATGGGGGATGGTCATCCTCCGGCTGTGGCGACGCGCCGGGCAACTCTACCTGGCCCACCAGGGGTTCCTGTTGCTCTTCCTGGTCTACCTGACCGTGGCGGGGTTCTGGTCCCCGCGGGAGATGGGATCTCTGGGAACGGCCATCTGGGACCTCGTCACCCTGCGCTACCAGCCGGCCCTGTTCGACGTGCTCCCCATGTACATCGCGTTCCTGCTGGTCACGCCGGCCGTCCTGTGGCTGCTGGCCTCCGGCCGCGTCGTGTGGGTGGTGGCGGCCTCCGTCGCCGTTTACCTGTACCAGCTCCTGCACCCTTACGCGCTCTCCCTCCCCATCCTCCTGGGCGAGCGCGGCTCCGATCCCGTCTTCCCGTTCGCATCCTGGCAGCTCCTGTTCTTCCTGGGGCTGACCGCCGGCCATCACCGGGATCAGATCGGTCGGTGGTGGGCGAGGACGCCGCGCTGGCCGTTTTACGGACTCCTGCTCGGCGCCTTCGCCGTCTTCTTCGTCTACCGACAATTGCTCAACGTGGGCTACCTGTACCTGGACCGCCCTACCTATCGCTTCTGGTTCGACAAAAGCCTGCTGGGGCCTGGGCGGGTCGCCAACTTCCTGGTGGTCTTCCTGGTGGCGTTCCTGACGCTGGATCGCCTGTGGGAGCCGCTGGCCCGAACGGTGGGCCACGTGCTGATCCCGCTGGGCCAGCATTCACTCTACGTGTATCTTATGCACATCATCCTGACCTATGTGGCGCTGAACATCCCCCGGGCATGGGTGCCCCCGATCGGGCGGAGCGTGCTGGAGATCGGGGCCGTGCTCCTGCTGTGGGTCATGGTGCGTCGGCGTTTCCTTTTCAGGCTGGTGCCTCGGTGATATACTGGGTGATATACTGTATGGAAAGCGTAAAGAATAAAACCCTTGGTTTGGCCCTATGGGTAGCGAAGGGCACTGCCCTTCGCTACCCCGCTCTGCATCTCTGGGGTGGCTCGGAGGGGCGGTAGCCCCTCCGAAGAACTCTATTTTCAGCCCTTCACCTGCCCCGTGGGGCCGGAGGCCACCGGCCAAAGCCCCAACCAGGCAGGGAAAAGGCGAGAAAAAGAGTTTTCCTGCGGAGGGGCTTCTTCCCCTCCGCACCTCCCCTTTTCAAGTGCGACCGCCCGTGGAGGGAAAAAGCGACAAGCGGGGGCCTCGCTCATGCTGTTCAGTTGATGCGAATAGGCAGTGCCCTTCGCTACTCACATCAAGATATAGGGGGATGCCATAAAAGAGGCCGTATATATAGGGCCTCAAAGAAAAAGACCAAACTCCAGTAAAACGTAAACGGGGAAGGAACATGCTGCGCTTTTTGACGGCCGGGGAGTCCCATGGGCCATACCTGACGGCGATCCTGGAGGGGATGCCGGCGGGGCTCCCGCTCTCGCCGGATGACATCAACCGTGACATGGCGCGCCGCCAGAAGGGGTACGGCTCCGGCGGCCGCATGAAGATCGAAAAGGACGCGGTGGAGATCGCCGCGGGGGTGATGAACGGGCGCACCACCGGCGGGCCTATCTCCTTCCGCATCGTCAACCGGGACTACGCCCAGTGGCGGGACCGGGACGTCAAGCCCATGACCGTGCCCCGGCCGGGGCACGCCGACCTGACCGGGGCCATCAAGTACGGATACCGGGAGCTGCGGCTGGCGCTGGAGCGGGCCAGCGCCCGGGAGACGGCCGCCCGCGTCGCCGTGGGCGCGGCCTGTCGTCGGCTGCTGGCCGAGTTCGGCATCGTCGTGGGTTCCTATACCCTCGAGATCGGCGGGGTGGACGCCAGGCCGCCGGAGGACATGCCGTATCCGGAGCGGTTCGCCGCCGCCGAGGGGAACGACGTGCGGGTGGTCCACCCGGACCGGGTGGAGGCCGTGCGCGAGCGCATCCGCCAGGCGATGGAGGACAGGGACACGCTGGGTGGCGTGATCGAGGTGGTGGCGCTGCACGTGCCGCCGGGGCTGGGCTCTCACGTCCAGTGGGATCGGCGGCTGGACGCCCGGCTGGCCTGGGCGCTGATGTCCGTGCCCGCCATGAAGGGCGTGGAGATCGGCCCCGCGTTCGAGAACGCCCGGCGGCCGGGCACCCAGGTGCACGATGAGATCTTCCTGGAGGACGGCCGGCTGGTGCGGCGGACCAACCGCGCCGGCGGCTTCGAGGGGGGGATCACCACGGGCGAGCCCATCGTCGCCCGCGTGGCCATGAAGCCCATCGCCACCACGCTGAACCCGTTGCGATCGGTGGATCTGGCCACAGGGAAGCCGGCCACGACGAGCTACGAGCGGTCAGATTTCTGCGCCGTGCCGAGGGCCGGCGTGGTATTGGAGGCCATGGCCTGCTTCGTCCTGGCCGACGCGCTGCTCGAAAAGCTGGGAGGAGATGGCCTCGAGGAGATGCAGCCCCGCTTCCAAGCGTTGCGTCAGGCCCGGCTGGAGGACCTTCCCATGGACGGCGAGCCGTGGCGATTTGGGTATACGACCCTGGAGTAGCTGACAGCAGGTAGGGGCGACGCATCCTCAGAGATCTCGCTGAGACAGGCGCCAGTGTCTCCGATGTAGGGAATTCGCGTCATACAGCCGGCGTCATAGGATGCGTCGCCCCTACTACTTGAAAAGGCCAGACTTCAGGAGAGATCAAAGAGGTAGTGATGAGGGCGTTGACGGTCGCCTCCCTGTGAAGGTGCTGCGCTTACGGAGCGTCCTCCCCCGACAGTTTCTGGAGCACCTCCACAGCCGGCGCCAAGAGTTCCTCATCCGGTTCCTGGCCCGCCGCCCGGCAGGCCTCAAGATAGTCGCGAGTCATGTACGCCATGCGGCGGACGAACGCCGCTGGAAGGCGCACGAAGAAAGGTGCAAGTATGCGTACCGCTTGCTCGTAGGCTCTCAGCGCCTCCTTCGACCGATCCAACTCGGAGAGGCGATCTCCTAAGTTATTGAGACTGGTGGCTAAGTAAGGCAAGAAGGCGTCCGGATTCCGACAAGCCAGATCCCGATACCGCTCGACAGCTTCCTCCGTGGCCCGTAAGGCCGCCTCCCGCCGCCCCAACTCGGAAAGCCTGTTGCCCAAGTTGTTGAGACTCATAGCCAGGTCCGGCAAGAAGGCGTCCGGATTCCGACGAGCCAGATCCCGTCTGATCTTGACGGCTTCCTCCGTGGCCTGTAAGGCCGCCTCCCGCCGCCCTAGCGCCGAGAGGGCTACCCCCAAATTGCTTCGCCACCTCGCCTGTTCAGCCTCATCACGGGTTACGGCCAGGAAGGCCTGATACAGTCCGACCAACATCTCCCGGTGGGCCAGGGTGCGCTCGGGATGGTCAGGCAGGTTGGCGCGCCAGGTTTCCATCCAGTCGCGGGCTGCTTCCGGATTGTGCGCGTCCAGTTCCCTAGCCGTTTCCTCCAGCCAAGCGGCCAGCGTCCCGGCCACGGCTCGCGCGGCCTCCGGATACGCGTCACACAGGCGAGGCAACACCTCTCGGGCAGTGATCAGGGGCCATAACAATGGCACAATGTCCTGTGCCCCTACAGCGAGAATCTCAGGTGGTCGAGAGGATACCTTCAAGCGCTGGAAAACCGCCTCCATCTTCCCAGGTGTGGGCAAGATCGCGCGGGTGAGCGCGGCCAGATCCTTGCATCGCGCCAACACGAAGTCCGCCAGAGGGTCCGGGGCGACAGGCGAGAGCAGGGAGGACGGCCAGAAACGCTCCTCTGCGGGGAGAGAGGGGACGATATAAGGCACCTGCTGCGCCAGCCAGGGGAGATCCAGCGTCTCCCTCCGCGGGTGACGCACGCCAACCGGTGGACATCGCTCCCAAAACGCGGCCACTTCCTCGGGCGTGAAGAAGGGACGGCCCAGGGTAGCTGCAACCAGGGCCTGTTCTACGCGCGCCTGGGCCATCTGCACCAGGTGGCCATCCAGGCTCCCCCGGGCGATTTGGTCCAAGATGCGGGCCCACTTGTCCCGCTCCCAGTCCCACACATTCTGATAAATGGCTTCTTCGTCCCGGCTGTCAAGCACCCTGTGCCCCTGTGCAGCCAGGAATGCCAGCAGGATCAAGGCCAGAGGACGACGAGGCAGCGCGTCGTCCTCATACTCTACCCGGGGCACATCCTCTCCCACGGCCAGGCGCCTGCGAAACGCGTTCACGGCCACGTCGAAGAGCTCCCGGCGCTCGGCTTCCTTGAGGGAAGGGATGGATCGAGGGGCCATGTCCTCGACCAAGAGGCTGCACAGGTGCTCGACACCCCGGATACTCCACTGACGCAGGTCCTCGTAGAACGGGCTACGTCTGGTAGGGTCCTCTGGCGACGTGGGGGCCTGACGGGTGAGGAAGACCAGCGCCAGGGGGGCCTCCCGCCCCTTCACGGCCACCACCGCGTCCAGCAGGGCCTCCAGATGACCAAAGGGACGCATCTCCGCGTAGTCCACGATGAGGAGTGTGGGGCGCTCCGGGTCGGCCCATACCTGTATATGCTCCTCGCTCCACCCCTGAGGGGAGCGAGGCAGGAAGCCCACCCGCCAGCCGCTTTTCTGCAAAGTCATGCCCACCTCCAACAGGAGACGGGTCTTGCCCGCGCCGCCAGCGCCGTGGAGCCACTGCAGCCTTACCCGGGCCTCCTCCCGATCCAAGCCTTGGGCCCAGGTCACCAGATTGTCATGAAGGGAGTGAAACTTTTCCCCGATGAGAGGAATGAGATGATACAGGTACTGGGCCTTGAGCTCGTGGAGGGTAAAGCGAGCCTCAGGCTCGACCTGTTCAATTCTCACCACGGGATCGAGAGCGTCCCAGGCCCTCGCCCTGGGGGATCGCGCTTGCTCTTCGAGCTGTTGCTGCAGCGCAGTCAGCGCCCCGTCGAGGTGATCCAATCGCTCCAGCGTTACCTGCTGGAAACCCAGATCTCGAATCTCCGGATACCTCAGAAGGGTCTCATAGTATGTGCGCACCAGATGTTTGATAGCAAGGAGCGCCCCCTCTTCCACCAGTTGCAAGCGCTTTTCCCCCGCCTTGAGGGTTGCTTCAGCGGCTTTCCGGGGGTCGAAGTTCAGGTCCGCCAGCGCTCGTTCGTCCAGGCCGTGATCCTGCAGCAAAAAGAGGGCTTCGATGTAGGCATGTTGCGCCAGATCGCGACCGGAGGAAGACATCTCCCTTTCCAGGAAACATGCCCAGTCCTCACACGCCTTCTCCAGGGCTCGGCAAGCCTGCGCGTCAGCGGAGACGTCGGAGAGCCAATCTTCATAGATCTGATACAGGGTCTGGGCCACGTCCAGCCCGCCCAGCACCTCCCTCAGGATGGGCACGCGTCGGGCGGCAACGACAAAAACGGTCAGACCAATGGTGTGGATGCCCCTGCGCCTCGAGGACACGGTTCCCTCCAATGCGGAAACGCGGGCGAGAAACTATACGGATCTTGCCTGCCCCATTTTACTACGACAGCGGCCATCGACGCAACGGCCGGCCAGCGACAAGGGCTCGCGGGCATCCCTGACCAAGGTACGCCATATCCCCGGCAAATTCCCATACCTGGCGGCCCGAACTTTTTGTATAATATTCTTAAGGTAGATCCCGGCCGGGCGACCCGCCCACGGAGGGATCCTACCCTTGGAGGCTTACGTCGGAGGGGCTCCCCTCCACGCTTCCCTCCTCAGGGACAAGCGCCCCTGAAGAGAGAAAAGCTCGAGGCCCGAGGCAGACGGCGGAGGAAGGGCGACGACGCGCACACCCCCTCCCCAAAACCCGGGCATGGCGCTCCAGTCCCCGCAGCAACGCTCCAAAGAGTGCGTTTGAACACCCAACCAAAGATGGGCTACCCGAAAAATCGAACAGTACATGAATAGCCGCGGAGGCCTCTCCACGGCCCATATCCCCTGGGGAGAGCGCCTCGAAGGCGGACATCAGGAGGTATTGTCATGCACATGGAGAAGCTGCTCCGCTCCCCCCTGTTCCTCCTTTTCATCGTCCTCGTCGTCCTGGGGATCACGCTCGTTCCGCCCCTACCCTCATGGGGTGTAAGCGATGCCGCACGGGCCGCGGGGATCTCCACCCCTTATGCGATCAGCCAGGGCCAGTGGACAAAGGTCGATCTCGGCACCCTCATCAGCGACTTTCGCGCCATATGGGGGACATCCCCTAGCGACATCTACGTCGTAGGAAGCCGCTACACCATCCTGCATTACGACGGGACCTCATGGAGCCGGGTTGGACCCAATAACCTCTCTTACTATCTATACGACGTTTGGGGCTCCGCCTCTAACGATGTGTATGTCCTGGGCGAATATGGAGAGGTATATCACTACAATGGCAGCACGTGGTCCAACTTCCAGCTGACGCAGGCAGGTAGCTCACTGGGGCTGAGCCGGGCATATAGCATTTGGGGAACAGGACCGGATAACATCTTCATCGTCGGAGGCAATGACTCAGGAACCGCCAGCACTGAGGGACGTATCTTTCACTATGACGGCAGCACCTGGTCACTCCAATTCGTCGTCTCAAGCCTGGGATACCTCTGGTTCAACCACGTATGGGGCCTATCTCCCACGGAGGTCTATGCTCTGACGAACACGGGGGAAATCTACCGCTATGACGGCACCCTATGGCAACCCATGTCCTCTCCCACGACATCCGCGCTCTTCGGCATGTGGGGGACCTCATCGAGCAACCTCTACATCGTCGGAGAAAGCGGAAGAGCATACCACTACGATGGCTCCTCCTGGAGTCCTCTCACCCTTCCCCTGAACCGATCGACCGACTACATCTACGGCATTTGGGGCACCTCTGCCACAGATATCTACGCCGTAGGAGACAGCGGGTCTATCGTCCACTATGACGGAAGCACCTGGTCATCCATGAACAGCGGGGTTACCAATGGGCTGCGGGATGTATGGGGCACGAGCAGCATTGTGTACGCGGTGGGCAATGAAACAACGATCCTGTACCACACAGCCTCTGCCGCCACTCCTACCCCGACATCCACGCCCACGTCCACATCCACACCCACGCCTACCCCGACGAGCACGCCGACGGCAACCCCTACACCTACAACCGAATATATCGTGGTCACCGACACCCCTACGCCTACGCCGACCCCCACGCCCACGACCACACGTGAATATCACTTTGAGGGAGCGGTGAAGGACTCTGCCGGCAATCCCTTGATAGGCGTGCTCATCCGGCTCCTCGCGCGCACCACCGAGGAGGAGGCCTGGAATGCCATCCAGGAAGTGTATACCGATCGGCAGGGACTGTACGCCCTCTACCGGCAGGAGGTTGCAGGCTATCGCGACTATCGCGTCGTCGAGGTGGACCCGCCCGGCTACGTGTCCACGGGGGCGGAGGCAGCTCCCGGCGGCACGGTCATCGATTACAACACCATCGAGTTCCTCAATCCGCCCTCCGGCTATTACCGGGGCAACGTCTTCTATGATGCCAAAGCGCCCCCCACCCCCACCCCGACGCCTACGCCCGGCATCCCTATCCTGACCATGGGCGTCTCCGGGGAAGCCCAGAAAACATGCCCATCATCCGACGAATGGCGGGTTCAGAACATTATCCTTTCCGTCAACGAGGTCTCGGACTGGCAGGTCTCCTCGATCACGTTCAACGCGTCGGGTACGGGAAATGAAAAGGACGATATCCAGGAAGCGCATCTCTATTACGGCAACCGCCTCTTAGGCACGGCCAGATACGACAGGGATAATGGCTCCATCTCGTTCAGCTTCGGGTTGCACATCCCCAAGGGCGGGACGGTGCGCCTGCGGCTGACCTACAAGCTCGATCCGGACAAGATGACCTGGGATGCCCGCAGCAAGACCTTCCAGGTGACCACGAGCGTGAAGCAGCTAGGAGCTATCCCCCTTGATCCACCCACCGACAAGTACGAGAAGCTGCCGCCCAATCCCATCGTGGGGCCGGAACACGAGATCGCCCGAGTGTGGAATGTCTCCCTGAAGCCGGAGAAGGGATTTGGCACCATTCAAGGAGGGATCGACGCGGACGTCACCGTGGATGGCCACACACTGGAAGTCTGCCCTGACACCTACCGAGAGAACGTGCGCGTCACCAAAGAGCTGACCATCCTGGCGCAATCCCCCCTCACTTCCCTCATCGAGGCCGCCCAACCTGACGCGCACGCGGTGGAGATCACCCGAAACAACACCACCATCCATGGATTCGTCATCTATGGCGCCACCGGCGAGGGCAAGGCAAGCATCGCCGCCCATCCCACCAACGGCGTCTCGAACCTCACCAACGTCCAAATCCTCAAAAACCGCCTGGAAGGCAACGATTACGGGCTCTTCTTCAAGGACGTGGCCAACAGCCTTGTGCGCGACAATATCCTGCAGAATAACCGGGCCTACGGCGCCTACCTTGGCCCCAACATCCTGACCAATGACGAGGAGCAGCGGATCCGCTTCGAGAGGAACAAAGTCTCACACAATGGCGGAGGGATCTTCCTTGACGGCGTTTTCGACGCCCTGATCACCGACAACACGGTGGAGAAAAATCGAGCGCGTGCGTCGCTCACCCAGGCCGAACAGCAACTGCCCCTCGGCCATGGCGTCTATCTGCGTGATTCACACATGGTGCACCTGCGGAATAACAAGATCGGCCACCACTCCGGACATGGCATCGTGGTCGAAGGGGGCGGGAGCCAGACGACCTCCAATGTGCTGGAGGGGGATGCGATCTACGATAGCGGAGGATACGGCATCTATGTCAAGAACGCGAAATACACCCGGATCATCAACCCGATATTGATATCTAACGCTGGGGACGCCATCTATATCGAAGGCGGCGAGGGCACTCGCATCTCCCAAGAGGATAACGACCGAGGAAAGGATTGCTCCATTGATCTTACGGACGCCATCACGGCATCCGCCCGCGCCATCGTGGTGACGGGCGGCGCGCGGGATACCCGGGTAGTGGGATGCACTCTCGCCCTGCGGGATACGGACACGGGCATCTACGGAGAGAACGCCACGAACCTGACCGCGCGCGCCAATCTCATCTTCTACGGCACCTACGGCGTGTATCTCAAGAACGTCACCGGCTTCCTCATGTTGGAGAAAAACGCCCTCCAAGACCAGAAGGAGGAGGCTTTGCGTTGCGAGGATTCCCGTGATCTGGACATCCGCCAGGGGAACGAGTTCTTCCTCCCGGGCAAAGCAGCCCTGGCTTTCTACCGCTGCACCACGACCCGTCGGGACGATCAGAACCGAGTCTGGAATAATATCATCGACGGGCGCGCACGCACCAAGCAAGGCATCTACATAGAGGATAGTTCATCCCTGTGGGTGGGGGAGAATACGATGAGGAACCTCGTCGAAACGGGCGTGGCCATCGCCAACGCTCAGGGGATCGAGGTCGCGCGCAACACCATCGCCGATGTTCAGCAGAACGGCGTGATCGTCTCCTCGGCCCAGGATGTGGACATCCGGGAGAACACCTTGACCAACATCTCGCAAGACGCCGTGGCCATCACCTCATCCCAAGACGTGCAGGTCCAAAAGAACACGATCAATGGCGTCGGACGTACAGGCGTGCGCGCGGTGTCCTCCAGCAAAGTGATCCTGCAAGAGAACACGATCCAGTACTCGGCCGCCCAATCTGGCATCCGCCCGAGCGCCTCCTCGCTTCCTATCAACGGCATGTACCTGGTCAACCTCTCGGACAGCCGCATCGTCACCAACACGGTGAGGAACATGGTCGGCCGGGGCATCATGGCCCGCGGCGGGCAGAATATGGTGGTGAGCGGCAATACGATCCAGGGGAACAACGGCGGCCTCCTGTTGTGGGAGAGCCCCGCCCAGGTGCGAGGCAACACGGTGAAGGACAACCGTGGCTATGGGATCTTCCTCTACAAAAGCGAGAAGACCACGGTGGCGGGCAATACGGTGGGCCCCACGGCCCTCGGCATGGCCCAGGACCCCGCCGTGCGACGGGGGGTGAATACCACGGGTGGGCACGGCATCCTCCAGTTCTGGGGCAAGGAGAACCGCATTGAGGGGAACGAGGTCACCTACAGCGCCGGCACCGGGATCTATCTGGAGTGCTACGGCCAGACCATGGACAAAGTCGGCTGCGAGCGAACGGCCATCCTCAAGAACGAGGTGGCGGCCAACACCGGCCACGGTATCCTCATCTCCTATGGAGATCACGTGAACGTCAAGGGCAACCTCATCGCCAACAACAGCGGCGATGGGATCTATCTGCATCATGCCATCGCTGCCACCGTCGCCCAGGCCGACGACGAAACCCCCAACCGCATCCGCGAGGTACGAAACGGCATCGCGGTCATCGGCGGCGGTGGCCATCACATCTGGTCGAACCAGGTGAGCAAGCCCCGCGAGCATGGCATCACGCTGGTGAACACCACCAAGAACACGGTGTGGAACAACGAGATCTCCGACGCCGCCAAGGATGGCATCCATCTGGAGAAGGCGCCGCGCAATACGGGCTGGGACGGGAGTTCCGGCATCGAACTGAATCGCGTCACCAAGAGCGGGCGCTATGGCATCTATCTGGACGAGTCCCCGGAGAACAGAATTGGGGCGAACACCGTCGAGGACAGCCCATACGATGGGATCTACCTGCGGCTCTCCCACAAGAGCCGCGTGCAGGGCAATAAGGTGTATCGCAGCGGGCGCTACGGCATCCACTTCCAGGAAACCCATCAGAGCGAGATATCCAAGAACATCGTACAGGAGCAAGGGGAACACGGCATCGTGCTGGATAGCGGCTCCCAGCGCAATGTGTTGAAAGAAAACCTGGTGGGTATGGACAAGGGCAACGGCGGCGATGGGCTGCGCCTGGCCTACGCGCACAAGAACGAGATCCTCAACAACCAGTTCCAGTTCAACAAGGGCCACGGCGTCTCTCTCTTCGTGGCCGAGGGCAATAAGATCGAGAACAACACCTTTGTGGAGAATGAGGGAGACGGCGTCTACAGCGACGGTTCCCGCCAAACACAGATCCTGAACAACCGCTTCGAGGATAACAAGGGCAACGCGATCGCCCTGAAGAACAGCACGGTAGATCGTCGAGCCAGGCGTACGGTGGTGCGGGGGAACCGGGCAACACAAAACTACGACTTCGGCTGGGGCAAAAACGGCATCCTGGTAGACACGGCCAACTACATCGAGATCCTCAGCAACATCGTGACCAACCATCCCGAGTACGGGATCTACATCAATCGCACGGATCACACCACGGTCCTGGGCAACCGTCTGTTGAACAACTGCGGCGGCATCTACATCCAGAATAGCCAGTTCCTGGCCGGCACCATGGGCAACAACACCATCAACAACAGCTGGTGCCTGTTCACAGGCATTCACCTGAAGAACGCCAGTCCCCGCATCGAGGGCAACCAGATCTCTGGTAACGCCGGGGACGGCATCATCGCAGAGGAGGGGTCGAACCCGGAGATCGTGAACAACGCGATCACAAACAACGGCCGCGACGGCATCCGCACCATGAGTGGGTCCCAGCCCACGGTGCGGGACAATACCTTCAACGGGAACGCGGCGTTCGGCCTGCGCAACGAGGACACCTCGGTGACCGTGGACGCTCGCGGCAACTGGTGGGGCGACGCCAGCGGCCCGAGCGGCGAGGGGCCCGGCTCAGGCGATGCGGTGAGCGCAGGCGTGGACTTCACGGGCTGGCTCCCCACCCCCGCCGGCCTCACGGCCCGGGCCGAGCCGGCGGAATTGTGGGCGCCGCCGAGTGGCCAGGTGGTAGCGCACGTGTACCTGCAAACGCTGACCGCTCTCCCCGCTGCCGTCACGGTGACGGTGGGTGACGAGCAAGGCTGGACGCCCGCGGGCTACAGCTTCCGGACGACCATCACCGAGACCGCGGGAATGGCGTTGCCCATCACCATCACCGTGCCCGCGAACGCGGCGCCAGGCACGGTGAACACGGTGCGGGTGACCGCCACGTCCGAAGGCGATCCCTCTCAGGAGGCGACAACCACGTTCCAGGTGCAGGTGACGGCGCCGGTGCAGTGGGCCTCTATCCTTGGTCCCACCATGCTGGACCTCGGCGAGACGGCCACCTTCACCGCCCTCGTGATGCCGCAGGACGCGGCGGAACTCCTGTTCCTGTGGCAACCCGATCCCGCCGAGGGCCAGGGCGAGAGCTCCGCCACCTTCACCTGGGACACCCCCGGGCTCCACACGGTGACCCTGGAGGTGGAACAGTTCGGGCAGACCTTCCAGGTCAAGAAGTTGGTGGCCGTAGGGAGGGGATGGCAGGTATACCTACCGATGATGACGAGGTAAAGGCGGAAACGGGATGGGAGCGTGCTTCTGCGCCCCCAGGGAGGCCCGGAGGGGGATCCTCCGGGCCTCCGCTTTT
>JAADGJ010000075.1:0-33738 GCA_013152435.1 Chloroflexota bacterium
TGGCGGCGGCGCAGCGGAGCTGCGCAGCCGCCACCACCCACTTCCAGGTCCCCCCTCCCAGCGAAGCGGATTGGGGAGGGGGGACGACAGGGGGGTGGGGTACGTCTGGCCACGTCGTGTGCTGAGGGAAACCAAGAAGATGCGTATACAGACACGAGACCTTGCCTCGTCCCTGCAGGCGCCATGTATGCCAATATGGACGTTGGACTTTGAAATGGCCCTAGGAGAAGGGGGCTGTGCCTTGAAGAACTTCTCGCGCCCTTGTATAATGCCCATGCAACGGGACATCGCCCGCGGCGAGGCTGACATCGTGATCGCTCGTTCAGCTCTTCTCCCTACACGCTCCAAAGGTCGGGTTCATGTCAAAATCCTCCTCCCTCCGCGAGGGATCCAAATTCCTGTCCGGTAACATCCTGATCTTCTCGTTGGTCGACCTGTTGGGGAACTTCTCCCGCGGCATGGTCTTCCCTTACGTCTCCCTCTACGTGCTCGCCCTGGGCGGGGACGCCACGCGTATCGGCTTCGTGAGCTCGTTGCGGCCGCTCGCCGGCCTCATCATGTTCCCCATCGCCGGGTACATCGCCGACCGAGCGAATCGGGTCAGATTGATCGTGTTGGGGAGCTGCTATTCCGCCTCGATCGTCCTGCTCTACATGCTCGCTCCGAGCTGGCAGGTGGTCGCCGTGGCCGCGCTGTTGCAGGGCTTCGCCGTGTTCCTCTTTCCCGCTCGATCGGCCCTGATCGCGGATTCTCTGGCGCCGGGGGATCGGGGGCGGGGCATCGCGGCGATGAACACCATCTCCAGCATCCTGGCCATCTTCGCCCCCTACATCGCGGGCGTGGTCATCGAGGCATACGGGGCGGACATGGGGATGCGGATCCTCTACGCCGTGATGTTCACCCTATACGCGGTGAACATCTCCGTGCAGGCGCGCTTCCTCAAGGAGACGCGCCCCAGCGATGGCGATTCGCTGAGGCTATCGAATCTGCCGAGGGTGCTCAAGGATGCCTATCGGGGGATTCCTGCTCTGCTCAGACGGTTCCCTCGCCCGCTGAAGGCGCTTACGGGGGTCATCATATTGAGCTTCATGATCAATGGGGTGGCGAGCCCCTACTGGGTGGTGTACGCGCTGGAGCACATCGGGCTCTCCTCTTCCCAATGGGGGCTGATCCTGCTCATCGAGATGCTGCTGAAGCTCATCATCTTCATGCCGGCCGGCGTGTTGGTCGACCGTTGGGGGCGGTCCGCATCCCTGCTGACGGCGCTGCTGATCTCGCTGATCTCGATCCCGGCCTTCATCCTCGTCGAGGGTTTCCTGGCCGTGTTGGCGGTGCGGGCGGCCATCGCGGTCGCCTTCGCGATCGCCATACCGGCGTGCACGGCGTTGATGGCGGATCTCGTCCCTCGGGATATCCGGGGGCAGGTGATGGCCGCGGTCGGACAGGGCGGCATCATGATCGGGGTGGCGGGGGGAGGCACTGGCGGGCCGGCGATGGGGTACCTCGTCACCGTGCCTCTGATGGCCGCCTCCCTGGCGGGCGGGTACCTCTATACGTGGCACCCCACCTATCCCTGGCTCTTCGCCCTGGCGGCTACGGTGGTCTCCATCGTCTTGACGGCCCTCTTCATCCGGGATCCGGAGAACGCGGAGGTTTGAGGATGGCTTTCTCCTGGCAGCTACAGGAGGAAGCCCTGCTTCCGAGGTTGTGAGCAGCGGATTCGATTTATCGCAGGGGCAGATAGCGTACCTGGCCTTCCCATTCGCCTTCAAAACTGCATTCGGCCAGCAAAAGGATGTCCTCTATGGCAGCCCTGACTGGCATCGCACGGCTGACCTCAAAGACGCCAGGCATGGGTTTCCCATCCCGAACGCGCTCATAGGCATAGCGAGTGATCGTCGTAACATCATGGGTGAGCAGGATCCTTCTTTCTTGTGCTGCCCACTCAAGCACCGTGGGGTCGTCTGCCCCGGAAAGCCCAACGTCCTGGATACAGACGATGTCTAGATCGGGCTTGCGACGCAAAAGGCCGCGTATAATATCATGGTTGAAGTTCTCATCAGCGGCCAGCCGGAGCATGGCTCACGACCCCTTGCCAGCACGCCGAGCCAATAAGCGCTCGCGCACACCGCTAGGGTCGAATCGCGCCTCGTTCTGCTTTCGCACCGCATCTGCCTGTCGTTGCCGTTGTCGCAGATAGGCCTCGACGTCCGAGCGCCGGCGCAGGTAGTAGCCGATCACGGCATAGATATCCGCCAGGTCGAGAGACGGATATTGCTGGACGATCTCCTCAGCCGTCGCTCCCTCCAGGAAGGCCGCGACTACCGTGTCCAGCGTCACCCGGGTCTTACCGACGCGAACGACGCCGTCGGCGTCCACCTCCAAAGGGATAGGCTCAGTAGTGATAGCGAGGACCACTCGGCTTACCTCCATCGCTGCCATTTCGGGCGGGCATCTCGCCTCCAAATATATCACGCCTTCCCACTCGGTGTCAACAGAGGTTGCGATCCGCCCGGAGCTATCCTTAGGGGGATGCGTAGGGGGGAGGTCCCCCTCCACGGAAATCCTGCTTTTCCGGTCTGCACCTGCCTTTCTCGGCTCTTTCCGAAGGACTCAGGCCGAGGCCGGACAGGTCGAAGGCGGAAGAGGGGCTTTTTCTAGAGGGCTCCGCCCTCCAGGCCTCCCTATAGCAGAAGCAATGGCATTTCTCAAACACGCGCTTGGTGGCCGTGAGGGTGATCTCCATCGTCTTGACGGCCCTCTTCATCCGGGATCCGGAGAACGCGGAGGTTTGAGGCCCGGCGCGCGGTTACGTCTGCCGGCGCGGCCGATACTGGATCGCTTCGGCGATGTGGGACGTCTCGATGCGCTCGCTGCCCTCCAGATCGGCGATGGTGCGCGCCAGCTTGAGGATGCGATGGTACGCGCGGGCGCTCATGTGTAGCTGCCGCATGGCCGCGCCCAGCAGGCTACGCCCCGACTCGTCGATCCGGCAATACTCCCGGATCTCCGCCGGCCCCATGTCCGCGTTGCATTGCAGCGCGGTGCCCGCGAACCGGCGTCGTTGCCGCTCTCGCGCCGCCTCCACCCGCTCCCGGATGATCGCCGACCGTTCACCACGCCGATCGTCGGAGAGCTTCTCAAACTCCACCCGCGGCACCTCGATGTGGATGTCGATGCGGTCCAGCAGCGGCCCCGAGATGCGCTTCTGGTAGCGGCTGATCATCGCCATGGAACAGGTGCACTCCCGCACTGGGTCTCCGTAGTAACCGCAGGGGCATGGGTTCATGGCCGCGACCAGGACGAAGCTGGCCGGGAAGCTGAGGGTCCCCGTGGAGCGTGCGATGGTCACCACCCGGTCCTCCAGCGGCTGGCGCAGCACTTCCAGCACGCGCTGACCGAATTCGGGCAGCTCGTCCAGGAAGAGGACGCCGCGATGGGCCAAGCTGATCTCGCCTGGCCGCGGCCAGTGGCCGCCGCCGACCAGCCCGGCGTGGCTGATGGTGTGGTGTGGCGCCCGAAACGGGCGATGCCGGATCATGGGCTGATCGGGCGGCAGCAGCCCGGCCACGCTGTAGATCTTCGTCACCTCCAGCGCCTCATCGATTGTCATGCGCGGCAGGATGGAGGGCATCGATCGGGCCAGCAGGGTCTTTCCCGATCCGGGCGGGCCGCTCATAAGCACGTTGTGCCCGCCGGCGGCCGCCACCTCCAGCGCCCGCTTCACGTGCTCCTGTCCCTTGATGTCGGCCATGTCCGCCGCGTGGGGGGGCAGGTCGTCGGCATCCCACTCGACTCGGCCCTCGTAGGGCTCGATGCGTTGCAACCCCTGCAGGTGGGCCGCCAGCGTGGGCAGGCTCTCCACCGGGATCACCTCGACCTCCTCGATCAGGGCGGCCTCCGGCGCGTCCTGCATGGGCACGAACATCCGGCTCAGGCCCCGCTCTCGCGCCAGGGCGGCCATGGGCAGGATGCCGTTCACATGACGCACGGAGCCGTCCAGGGAGAGCTCGCCCACCACCAGGGCGTCGTCCGTCGCATCCGGCCATGCCTGCTCGGTCGCGATCAGGATGCCCACGGCGATGGGCAGATCGTAAGCGGGGCCCTCCTTGCGCAGATCGGCGGGCGCTAGGTTGACCGTGATGCGCCGATTGGGCCATTGGAAGCCGCTGTTGCGGATGGCCGCACGTACCCGCTCGCTGGACTCCTTGATGGCCGCATCCGGCAGGCCGACGATGGTCAGCCCCGGCAGCCCAGGCGAGATATCGACCTCCACCTCCACCAGCGCGCCTTCCAGGCCGACGACGGCGCAACTGCTCACGCGGGCCAGCATGCGAGAGTGCCTCCTGAGGGTTGTGATGAGGGTGAGGCTCGCGTTGGAGCCTGCAACATCGTATGGACGCGAGGACTCACCAACAACGCACGAGGGTTCCTGGGAGGGGAGATTCCCTTCGTAGAAACCCTGCTTTCCCGATCCTTCCCGCAGGGATCTGGACCGAGGTCGGGCGGGTCAGAAGAGGGTGAGGGGGTATCGGCTCTTGCAGGGGGAATCTCAGTCCAGGGCGACGCTCATGACTAGGTCGATGAAGAGCGCGGCGCTCCAGCCGTAATCCTGGATCACGCCGAACCCGGCCCCGCCGGCCGCGCCCACGGCCCCCTTGCGCAGCAACGTGGTCGGCAGCTTCTCGCCCCGGCAGTCGTAGTATTCGTAGATGCAGCCGGTCGCCTCGTACCAGCGGGCGATCTCGGCCAGAGTCCGCTGCCGCAGCGTCTCGGCCAGCTCAGCATAGCCGTATCGCCGCAGCCCCTGGATGATGAAGTAGTTCATGTTGATCCAGGTGGAGCCGCGCCACATGTCCTCGCTGTGGGTGGGGTCGTCCAGGGCGACGCTGGGCACCGGGAACGGCGACCAGAACTCTGATGGGGCGCGCAGATGGGCCACCAGCCGCTTCGCCTGCTCGGCCGAGGCCACGCCGGCCCACATGGGGAGGAAGCCGGAGACGGCCTTGACGGGACACAGGTCGCCGCCTACCCGGCGGTCGAAGTAGAAACCCTGGGCGTCGTCCCACAGCCGGGCGTTGATGGCCTCCGCCAGCCGCCGTCGTCGCTCCGCCCAGCGGCTGGCCTCTTCCTCCCGTCCCAGGGTTTGCGCCATGCAGGAGAGGTAGCGCATCTCCGCGACGGCATAGGCGCTGAAGTCTACCGCCGCCCATGGGCCGTCGCCGTCGAAGCGGGGGGAGTTATCCATGCCGCTCTCGCCGCTTCGGGAGAGGGGGTTCCCCTCGATGTGCCAGGCCAGCAGCCCGTCCTCGTCCGTGGCCCGATGTGCCAGATCCCACTCCAGGTAGCGGCACAGGGCGGGATAGGCGCGCCCCAGCCGATCGAGATCGTGGCGCATCTGGTAGATTTCCCACACGGCCCACGCCAGGATGGGCGGCTGGGTGATGTGGGATGTGTACACCGGGTTCAGCATGTGGGCGATGAATCCGTCCTCCCGCTGGCGGGAGAGGACGGCCTCGATCGCCTCCCAGGCCATGTCCAGGTCGCCGTGTCGCCATCCCAGCGCGTGAAAGGCGGAGTCCCACAGCCACATGTGGCGATGGGGCCAGCGGTCTGGCGTGGTCCATCGTACCGGGATCGGGCCTTCCGGGCTGTACACGTTGACCTTCAGAACCGACCACGCCTTGGCCAGCGTGGCGCACCACCGATCCTCCAGATCGCCCGGCGGGGGCGGGCAGCGATCGAGGAATGCCAGCCGATCCGCCGTGATCTGCTCCACGTCGTGTCCCAGCGCGTCCTGTGCCCGGCGGGTGGCGGCCCCTTCCCCGTCCGCATGGCAGGCGAGGGCGAAATGCAGGCAGCCATCCCGCTCCACCTGTGCCATCGCCATCCCCCAGCCGGCGTTCGGATCGGCGGCGAGATGGGGGGGCAGGGAGATGGGAGCATAGCCCACGATCGTGTGCTGGTCGGCCATGGCCAGGCAGATCGGCCCCGCCGGGGCCTCCAGCTTCAGCACGTCTCCCGTTACGATCTGGGGCGTCACGTGAGCCCCGGAGACGTCGAACCAGAGGCGAGCGGCGGCCGGGTGGCGGATGCGCAGTCCCACCGGATCCGCCTGGGTGCTGGCCACCAGACCGCTCGCCCAGGAGGCGGGGCCATCATATCCGGAGAAGGCGAAGAGCTGGCCCTCGCCCCATATGGCGGGGTACGGGCAGGACATCAGGGGACCTCCGCTTCACGGGGAAGTTGGATGCGATGGTCGTTTCCCATCGGCGTGAGGATACGTCATTTGCAGCGCCGGCTCTCACGCCGGCGCTGCGTCGTGCGTCTGCAGCCGGGCGCCAGGGCCCAGCCGGTCAGTGGGCGTTCTCGTGGACGGTGCTGGTCCTCATGGGAGGGCATCCGGCCTGCGCTCACGCGGAAGATCGCTTACGCGCCCCTTCGAATTCCGCCAACAGCTCGGCTTCGCGCTGCGCGGCGGCGCGCTTCCCCGCCTCGATGGCCTCCTCGATGCGGCGTCGGATCTCCCCTTTGGCTTCAGGCCCGGGCGCGGGGGCCAGCAGCAGTCCAGCTACCGCCCCGGCTGCGGCGCCCATTGTGACTCCGACGATGAACTTGAGCAGCTTGGCCATACGTTTCCTCCCACTCTCCCTCGTATCACAGCGTGCGACGGTAGCTCTCCAGGATGGATTGCACGACCAGGGCGATCCCTGCCAGGACCAGCAGCAACGGCCAGAGCCGAGACAGAAGGACCACCGTCCAGCCTGGGATGATCTCGAAAGTATAGGCGAACCCCACCAGCGCGACTGCCCATCCCATCAGGCTCCATAGCAGGGCGCTCCATCGGCGGGGATGGAGCAGCCATTGCACGCTGGCGCTGATCCCGACGATGGCCGGGAAGATCGGCCAGAGGAGCGCCCAGTCCAGCGTGGCCGGGCCGAGCCAGGCGTTCTCCCGCAGGAGGAACAGGAACCCGATCAGCAGGAGGGCCGTTCCCCAGAACGCATCATCCGGCCGGCGCGAGGCGCCAGCGGCCAGGTAGCGGTGCCACGCCCCGAATCCCGCCAGGATGACGAACAGCGGCCAGAACGATCGGAACCCGGTGAGCCCCAGCTCTCGGAACAGGAGCCATATCCCCAGCACGATCAGGAACAAGCCGGGCAGGATCGTCTTCTCCCGGGTGGACATCGTTTCGCCCCCTTTAAAGCGTGTCTGAAAATTTACCGGCAAGATGTCTGAGAGTCCCCCTCAACTCCAGCTCACAGGGGGAGGTGTGGAGGGGGACCCCCCTCCACGGAAATCCCACTTTTCTGGCCTGTGCCTGCCTTCCTCGGCCCTTCCCGAAGGGCCCAGGCCGAGGCCAGGCAGGTCGAAGGCAGAAGAAGGACTTTTTCCGGAGGGGCTCCGCCCCTCCGAGCCTCCCCACAGCAGAGGCAACAGCATTTCTCAGACACGCTCTTAGAGACCTCCGCCAGGACGGGTAATGGAGCCGTTGGGCTCCGGCATGACAATCATGAGGGCCAGGTAGACGAGCACGCCCAGCCCAAAGCTGACCAGCGTGGCGAACACCCATAACACCCGGATCAGCGTGGGATCCACGCCCAGGTACTCGCCCAGGCCGCCGCACACCCCAGCGATGATCCGATCCCGGGAGCGGCGCAATGACCGGCCGGACCTCTGGCGCCATGTCTGCCCGGACAGGCCGATCACCAGCACGATGCCCAGTGAGATGAGCAGCAGCGGCCAGAACAGACGCCAGAACAGGCGCCACATGTCATACAGGAAGCCGGGGATCAGCCCCAGGTTGTCCAACAGGAGGATCCCGCCGAACAGGATCAACGCCAGCCCAATCAGCAGTCCCGCGTTCGTGCTGTAGATCCCTCGTTGCCAGCCGGCGCCCCAGCCCGGCGAGACCTGTTTCCTGCGCGCGTGCTCGATCGGCTCCTCCGGGATCACCAGCGCCAGCACGATGTAGGCCAGGATGCCCGCCCCGCCCATGAGCGTGGCGAGCAGCCATAGCAGCCGGACCAGGGCCGGATCGATGCCCAGGAACTCGCCCAGGCCGCCGCATACCCCGGCGATGATGCTGTTGGTTCGGGATCGGTATAGTCGCTTGGGCTCCGGCTTCTCCTCGATCACCACGACTCTTTCGTCTGCACTCTCGTTGATCGACATCGCCTCTCTCCTTCACCTACCCTGTCAAGCGTGTGAGCGGATTGCTCGCGCATCCTTCTCAGTCTCCGACGGCGTGTGATCCCTCACATGTATGAGCGTATCTGAACACTCATCGGCCAGATGCCTGAGGACATCCCTTCGCGGCATGCTCCATGAGGGAGGTGTAGAAAGACTCCCGCCACGGAAACCCTGCTTTCCCGGCCTGTGTCTGCCTCGCTCGGCCCCTGGCGAAGCCCTTCCGAGCCTCCCCATGACAGGAGCAACGGGATTCCTCAGACATGCTCTATGAGCATTCAACTCTCAATACGCACGACGGCGCTCCAGGGTTGCACGGAGAGTCGGCTGCCGGTATGATAACACGGAAGACAGGGGAGTTCAAAGCGCCGAAGGAGGTGCCCCTATGACGACGGCCGGTGCCCATGCAGCCGCGCGCCGCGCGCTGTTGCGCGACAAGATCCATCTGGAGCCGGGGGGACGAGCGGCTCTGTCCGGAGCCCTCGAGGGGACACGTCTGGGGCGCAGCGCCTGGGCGCCCGCCCGCGCGCTGGCCGACCTCCTGAAGCCATTGCCGGCCGAGATGCTGCGGTGGTGGGCCTCGCAGCCCACCGGTCACGTCGTCATCGGCGGGCGCTCCAGCTATTATCAGCCCGGTCCCTTTCCACTCAAACGGCGTACCTTGATGAACGTCGCCCACATCTCCCCGCTGCACGTGGCGCGGGATCAGGCCGCCGTGTGGTCGGCGCTGGCGGGGCTGTTCGATCATCTGCTGGGGTGTCAGGGGGACGCGAGGGGCCTGTGGCTGTCCGAAGGAGGTGGCCTTTCCCCTCCGTGGCAGGACGTGGGGCGACGGATCCAGGAGTCGTTTCAGCTCGGCTATGCGCTCGAGGAGGCGGCGCGGTCCCCCCGCGCTTACTTCGCCTGGGGCTTCGCCATGTACTGCACGCGGCGCCGTGAGCTCAACGTGATCGATCCGCTGTTGGAGCGCCTGTTTCGCACGACGATCCTGGACGCCCGATTCTGGCGTCGGGTGAGCCCCCGCGATGGGGTGGAGTAGCCCGGCGGCGTTCTCATGTGATGTCCCTCAGGCGGAGGAGGCCTCTGCTGGCAGCCATACGGTGAAGCGCGTGCCCAGCCCGACGACGCTCTCGGCGCGAACTCGGCCGTGGTGGGCCTCCACCAGCTCCTTGACGATGGCCAGCCCCAGCCCGGCCCCCCCGCCCCGTCGACGCGCCTTGTCCATCCGGTAGAAACGTTCGAACAGGCGTGGCAGCTCCTCGGGTGGGATGCCCGGTCCGTTGTCCGTCACCGAGACGACGGCCCAGGTTCCCTCCTCTCCCGTGACCATCTCGGCGGAGACCTCCACCCGACCCTCGGCCGGCGTGTAGGTGAGCGCGTTGTCCAGCAGGTTGGTGAAGACCTGGAAGAGCCGATCGGGGTCCCCGACGATCGGGAGGCTGTCAGGGACGTCCAGATCCAGGGAGATCCCGCGCTCCTGGGCCCTCAATCGCTGACGATCCACGCACGCGGACAGGAGCTCGCTCAAGTCCACCGGCACGCGCGCCATCTGGATCTGCCCGGCGTCCAGACGCGCCAGTTCCAGGAGTTGTTCCACCAGCCGATGCATCCGGGTCGCTTCCTCGTAGATGACGGACGCGGCCCGACGCTGCGTCTCCGGCGTGCTCGCCGTGCCGTCGAGCAGGGCCTGCGCGTATCCCTGGATGGATGTCAGTGGGGTCTTGAGGTCATGGGAGACGTTCGCCACGAAGTCTCGCTGGGCCTGTCGGGCCGCCTTCACCTCCCGGGTCATGGCGTTGAAGCTGTCCACCAGGCGACGCATCTCGGCGGGCTGTCGGATCTCCAACTGCAGATCCAGGTTCCCCCGGGCGACCTCCTCGGCGGCCTGGGCGACGATCCCCAGAGGGCGGGCGAAGGATCGGGCGATCAGCGCGGCGGATATGGCAGCGAGGAGGAGCGCGGCCGCCCCCGCGTAGAGGAGCTGAGGACTGAGATTGAGCAGGACCTGGGTGCCGCGTTCGGGGGCCACCAGCGCCAGGATCAGCGGCCGTCGGGAGGGTTGCGAGCGCGTCCAGGCGGCCACGAAATAGAAGCTCTCCCCCTGCGCCTCCAGTTGCCCCGTGAACGGGATCCTGGGGGGCCTGCGGCGATCGGACAGCCGGGGAAAGCGCTGCCCGACCAATCCCTCCTCCGTGTCCGCGATCACCCTGCCCTGGGTGTCGCACAGCAGCACCCGGGTGCGGGTGCCCAGCTTGCTGCGGCCCTCCCGCAGGGCTTGCACGATCTCCTCCGGCGTCATGCCCGCGTTCCACAGGCGCTCGACCAGGGGGATGACGAGGCCGAGGTTCGTGCGCAACTGGGTGGTGGCCAGGCGTCTTTCATAGGGACGCAGCGCAATGAAGAAGGTGATCGCCGCGGCGAACAGGGTGACCAGGATCACCGCCAGATAGGAGGCGAGCAGACGGGAGCGCAGGGAGGAGAACATCGTCACTCCGCCTGATCAGGGACCACCAACTTGTATCCGACCCCCCACACGGTCTCGATCACGACGGGGCTGTCGCGCAGCTTCTCCCTCAGGTGGGCGATGTGCACGTCGACCGTTCGCGTGCCGCCGGCGAACTCGTATCCCCACACCAGATCCAGGAGCTGATCCCGGCTGAGGACCCGCCCCTGGTGTTCCGCCAGCGTGTAGAGGAGGTCGAACTCCTTCGTCCGCAGGGCGAGCGGGCGTCCGTCCAGCGTGGCCTCCCGCCGTTCGGGGTCGATGCGCAGAGGGCCCGCCACGACGGAGGTCGTCTCGGCTTGGGCCTCTCGCTGGATGCGCCGCAGGATGGCGCGCACCCGTGCCACCAGCTCGCGCGGATTGAAGGGCTTGGTGACGTAATCGTCGGCCCCCAGCTCCAGGCCGACGATCTTGTCGATGTCGTCGGATCGGGCCGTCAGCATGATGATAGCCACGTCCGATTCGGCCCGTACGCGTCGGCACACGTCCCAGCCGTCGATCTCCGGCAGCATGAGGTCCAGGACGATGAGGTCGGGGTGTTCCTCCCTCCAGCGCCGCAGGGCCTCCTCGCCGTCCTCTGCCGTGATGACGCGATAGCCTTCGGTCTCCAGGTACATCCGGGCGAGGTCCACGATATGTTGCTCATCATCCACGACCAGGATGGTTTCACCTGCCATGTCGTACCTCCTGAGCCCGGGCATATTGTAGCCGACGCTCATGGATCGGACAAGGGGTGGGTCTTGGCGGATGTGTGTCGGAGAGGCAGCCCTTATCCAAAGCGCCACATCGCACACCCGTTCGCCCCACGGGGCGTTTGGGGGATCAGTCGCCCGGCGGTGGGGGAGGTGGGGGCTCGGCGGCGCTCGGTTGGGCGAGCTGCGCCTGTAGCGTCTCCAGATCGGGCAGCGGCCCGAAGAGGTCGGGCGGGTATCTCCCGCTGGCGCTCCAGAACATCCAGCCGATGCCGCCGCCGTCCTTGGCCGCGTGGCGCTGGATCTGCATCTCCGCCAGCGAATATCCGTACGCCTGCAACCAGGGACGGACGCGCACGCCGGAGGGCACCCGGGTGATCGCCTGCTCCGTGCTGCGCTGCACCACCTCATAGGGGTGTTTTTTCGGATCGTCCAGGCCGAGATTGCCGGGGATAAAGGTGGATGGGTAAACCATGGGGCTCAGGTAGTCCACGAGGGGGGCGATATCGGCGACCCGCTGTCCGATCCCCATGTCGTTCTCCGGCGCCACCCAGACGGTCAGCCCGAATACATCGGCCGAGAGGAAGGCCCCTAGCGGGCGGACATTGGCGGCGAATTGCTCCATGAATTGGCGGATGGCCTCCGTGCGCGTCTCGATCGTGCTCTCCTGGCCGTAGCGGATCTCACCCAGATCCCCGTCGGAGGGGAAGCGGACATAATCTACCTGGATCTCGTCTACGCCCATCTGGGCGATCTCCCGCGCCAGCGCGGTGTGGTAGTCCCAGACCTCCCTCAGGAAGGGGTTGGCCCAGGGAGTGCCCTTGCTATCGGTCCATATGGAGCCATCCGGCCGTTGGATCGCCCATTCCGGCTTCGCCGCGGTCAGCTGCGCATCCTTGAAGAGCACCATGCGGGCGATGACGTACAGCTTGCGCTGTCGGCACATCCGCAGGAATGACTCCAGTGAGAGCCAGTCCTTCCCGTTGTGATAGGCCTTCGCTGCGATGGCGGTGGGCTCTTGGCTGTCCCAGGCCAGCCTGCCCTTGTCTCCCTTGACATCGACCACGACGCCGTTGATCGCGGGGCTCTGCTGGGCCATGTCCAGCAGCTTCTCGACGAGGGCCGGGCGGCTGAGCAGGCCCAGGGGGATGTAGAACGCGTGCACGGGGTAGGGAGCCAGGGCGATCTCCACGCAGCCAGGGTTCGGGCAGGAGCCCGGCTGCAGCCGGGCCTTCTCGGCCTCGGTGGGGAGCGGGTGGATGGCGTCCCAGGGGGGAGCCGAGGCGAGCTCGGGAGGGCCCAGCAGCCAGCGGCCGCGGGCGTATCCCGCGGCGCGCACCATGAGATGCGCGGCGGGCCCGCGCACCTCCAGGGTGAATCGCCCCTCCGGATCCGTGCGGGTCCACTGCTCGTCCAGGTGGACCCAGGCGCCGGCCAGCGGCTGCTGAGTGGTCGCATCGATGACGCGGCCGGATAGCTGGCGAGGCCACAGCCGGACGATCACCACGGGCTGTTCGGTGTAGGGCAGGGCGATGGGTGCATATCCGATGTGGGTCACCATCAACCCGTCTCCCTTATCGGGCGTGGGGAGCACGGCCAGGCCGTTGGCGCGGGTGCGCGTGTTCTCTCCGTGGAACAGATGGCTCACGGTGGCGTTGGGCAGGGGCTGTCCCGTCCAGGCGTCCACCACGAAGACGGCCACGGAGCCGGCAGGCCCCCGCTGCGCCAGGGCCTGGGTTGCCGGGGTGCATGCGCCGGCCAGGATGAGCAGGATCACGACGAGGGCGATGGCTGACGATCGGCGTATGATGGTCTCCTCCTTGGCGAAAGTCTACCTTAAAGTTTCGCGGCGGTAAGACTTTAAGATTTTTAAGTGCTATTTTCTAGACGGTCCACAATATACAGTAGAAAATGTTTGTGCGACCTCGATAGCTAGTGGTCGGAGGATAAGGCCCTTGGATGGGGGTTGCCCCAGGTTTCACATAAGAAAGCGGGAAAATGGGGATGAAGGCGATTGCCTCCTCGCCAATTGTTTGGTAGAATCCTCCGCCACTGCAAGGAGAGTTAAGAGGCTTCACCTCGAAGGTTATTCTACCACAGGTTGGTCAAAAGGAAAGAGGAGGCGTGTCTTCTGGCGGGGCATGGGCAGTCCCTCTTGTCTGTGCCGGGCAGCCGCCTTGCTTCTGTCACCCTACGGTGATCGGTTTTGGAGGACCTCTTCCTCTGGCTCGATGGGCTCTTCAGTAGGTAAGCGCTGGAAGCTTCTGCCGACGTGGTATGCATGGGTGTGCAGGTTTTCACCGGATGAGGGCTCGCCGACCTGGTGGGGAGGCCGGTGCGACACGTCGCTTACCATCGCAGGTGGCGGGGGAGGACATCATGAACGACACGGCAAGTTCTCTAAGCGCTGAGGAACTCTGGCAGGCCGCCAAAGGCGAGCTCCAGTTGCGCGTGGCTCGCGCCACCTATGACACGTGGTTAAGGGACAGTCGCCTCGTCGCCTATGAGGACGGGATGTTCGTGATCGGTGTCCCCAACGCGTACGCCAAGGATTGGCTGGAGCACCGCCTGTACGGGGTCATCCGGCGGGTGTTGGAGAGCATTGCCGGACGTTCAGTGGAGCTGCGCTTCACGGTGTATGCGCCCGCGGAGCGGCCTAATGCCACCGAGAAGGAGACGCCTTTGCTGCGTGCGGTGCCCCAATGGGAAGATGTGATGGAGCCCGTGTCGGATAACGGGCGGTACTATTTGAACCCCCGATACACCTTTGACACCTTCATCGTGGGGGATAGCAACTGCCTGGCTCATGCCGCCGCCCTCTCGGTGGCGGACCATCCCGGGCAGGAGTACAATCCGTTGTTCATCTACGGCGGCGTCGGTTTGGGGAAGACCCACCTGCTGCACGCCATCGGCCATCGTACCCTGGAGCGGGGGGCCGATATCCTGTACGTCACCTCGGAGGAGTTCACCAACGATTTGATCGCGGCCATTCGCATGCATGATACGGAGTCCTTCCGCAACAAATATCGCACGGCCGATGTGTTGCTCATCGATGATATCCAGTTCATCGCTGGGAAGGAGAGCACTCAGGAGGAGTTCTTCCACACCTTCAACGCGCTGCACGCCGCGAATAAGCAGATCGTGTTGACCAGCGATCGCCCGCCGAAGGCCATGACCACGTTGGAGGAGCGGTTGCGGTCCCGTTTTGACGGCGGGCTGTGTGTGGATATCAAACCTCCCGGCCTGGAAGTGCGGGCGGCGATCCTTGAGGCTAAGGTGGCCATGATGAACATGCGGTTGTCCAGCGAGATCATCATGGCGATCGCGCAGCATGTGCGCACGAATATTCGGGACCTCGAGGGGGTGCTGAACCGGGTCGTCGCCGAGGCGCGGGTCCGAAACGTCCCCATCTCCTCGGAGCTGGTGTACGCGGTCCTGGAGGACTTGACGCCTCCGCAGGCGAACCTGCCGCCCGAGCAGATCATCTCCCTGGTCGCCCGGTTTTTCGGGTTGACCGCGGAGCAGCTCACCGGGCGAGGCCGTAGCAAGGAAGTATCTCTGGCCCGGCAGGTGCTGATGTATCTCCTCCGGACGGACTTCGATTTCTCCTACCCTCAGATCGGCAATTTGCTCAATCGCGATCACACGACGATCATCCACGGCGTCGAGAAGATGAAGGAGATGATCGAGACCGACGACGCGCTTCACCGTCGTGTGATGGCGTTGCGAGAGCAATTGCTGACGACGGGGGGGTGAAGATCGATCGTTCCGAGCCGGTGATCCCCGTTTCAACTCCTGTGATGTGACCTCGTAGATGTCACATACCGTCTCCTCGCGGCCTGTTTTCGCGAGCCGTCGGGCTTGTGGAAAACAGGCGGTGAGGGTGGTGATATGTGGATAAGTGGGCTAGTTCTGGGGAAAACCCACTGCAATTGTGGATAACTCCCATTGGGATATCCGCGCTACACCCCACTCCTCGTGTGGCCACAGAAGTGTAGTACTATATATTGGACGCAAGGCGGCGGCAGCCGGGAAGATTTCCACAGGTCTCGGGTGGGGGACATAGAGGGGACACCGAGAGTGTAGTGGTATTTATTGGATGATATACGTGTTGAGACGGGATGTCGCCGCGTAGGCCCGGGAGGGCCTTTTTTCATCTCTAAAATGCAAGTATTATTTATTGGATATTTTGGGTTGGCGTGTGGATAATTTCCCTTGGATCGTCTGTACGGTTAAGAGATTTGCGAGAAACGTAATATGATTTATTAGACGTATTGTGGATAACTGTAGTAGAGTTTTCTGGTGGAAATGTGGTCTCCCCCCGGCCGGGGGGAAGTCCTGCTAGGGCGGGGAGACCGAAAAGCGGAGCCCTAAAAATATAGTATTATTTATTGGATGCACTGTGGATAACTGTAGCAGGGTTTTCTGGTGGAAACGCGGTCCTCCATCCGTCATCAGGGAGTTGATTGGGACAGGAAGGGGGCGGGGGCGGGCCGTGGAGCCATGTGAAGCGCGACTGGATAGGGCAGCGGGATGAGCGTCCAAAAATGTAGTATTATTTACTAGACGAGCTGTGGATAACTGTAGCAGGGTTTTCTGGAAGAAGTGCGTTCTGCTCGTTCTCGTGGAGGGGAGCGGGGGGTGCGATCACGCGGACGTCCAAAATGTAGTATTATTTAATGGATGGGTTGTGGATAACTTTCGGGCGGGGTGGTTAGGGGTTCCCAGGTTCCCTGTCTTGATCGCATGCACACAGGATGGCTGGCGGTATACGTGGGGGGCACCCCGCATGGGTTTATGCGGTGCGGCGGGGGGATGGCCGAAATATAGCATTATTTATTGGATGGATTGTGGATAATTCACACCGGGGGTCCGGGAGCTGATTATGGCCTTTGTCCCGCTCCCGTGGCAGGTCGGGCCCGGCCCAGGCGGGTGAAGGGAAGGGGGGCCGGAGGTGATCCCCCAGCCCCCGGGAACAGCAGGACGGGGCTTTCCTCGCGTGCGCGCTTGGAGGCGTCCGGCGCTCACACGAGGGCGCCGTCGGATCGGAGCATCCGTCGGAGCTCCTCCACGTTGACCTCGCGTGGGGAGAGGTCTCCCCGCACGGCCAGTGCGGCCGCGGTCCCTGCCGCCTGCCCGATCGCCATGCACGTGCCCATCACGCGTGCGCCGGCCATGCCCTCGTGCGTGGCCGAGATGCAGCGCCCGGAGACGAGCAGGCCGTCCACGCCCTTTGGGACCAGGCATCGATACGGGATGTCATACCAGTCGTCGTCGGGCGGGTATAGGTCCTTCTTTGCGAGCATGGACGTGTCATGCTCCGCGGCCCAGAAGGGACATCGCTCCTCTCGCGGGCACTCGATGACGCACAGGTGCACGGGGTACGTGTGCCCCATGGGGCAGTGGATGTCGATCCACCACGAGCCGCGTGCGATGGCGTCGTCGAATTTGCGTCCCTGCCGCACGTCCTGTCCCGTCAACGTATAGTCGCCCACGATCTGGCGGCTTTCCCGAACCCCCACCTGTGGCGCGATGAGCCGCAGATAGGCCCCCTCGAACCCGGGCACCTCCTCCCGTAGGAACTGGAGGAGCTCCCAGCTCTCGCGGCGGATCCCCTGCTCGGCCCGGGTCAGATCGCGCACGTTCGTCGGGTCGCCTGCCCATCGGGTCATATTCGGCGAGAAGAAGTCATCCTGCATGGTGTTGCGGTTGGCGAAGTTCGGATTGTAGAAGCGGAATCGCCCGGCTTCCATGGCCTGGCGGACCTTCTCCACGGCTGCTGTTCGCTCCTCCTGGCTCAGCCTGGGGACGCCGCCCAGGTGGATAAAAGAGCCCATCGATTGCACGCGGCCGTCGAAGGCGCGCCCTTGCTTCGTCGGGGCCCCGGCCCGGAAGGCGACGTCGGCATCCCCCGTCGCGTCGATCACGACCCTGCCCAGGACGGCTTGGCGCCCGGATTTGCTCTCGACGATGACCCCCCGGATCCGGCCATCCTCCAGAATGGCGTCGGTGACGAGCGCGTGGAGCAGGAGGTTCACCCCCGTCTCCTGGACCATCTCGTCGGCCACATATTTGAAGGCCTCCGCGTCGAATCGGATGCCCCACTCCTGGCAGGCCTCCTCCCAGGTGGGCGCGCCGCCCAGGGCGTGCATGCGCTCGGTGACCTCCTTCAGCAGCCCTTCCACGATGGGGGTTGTGCTGTGTGAGGCGGTGTGACCGAGGATGGGCGCGACCAGGCCGGCGGTGGCCAACCCCCCCAGGAACCCGTAGCGCTCGATCAGGACGACGCGAGCCCCATGGCGCGCCGCCGCGATGGCCGCGGGTAGCCCGCCCGGCCCCCCGCCGGCGACCACGACGTCGGCCTCCTCGACAACAGGCAGCTCTCGTGCGGGTTCGGTGATCCTTTGTGGCATGGTATCCTCCTGACTTTCCCTTTCTCAGCCTATTCTACACCGAGGGTTGACGGATGGCACTTTCCTGCGCTTCCGTTGGCTCGCGTCGCTGATCTCCGTCGTCTCTCACCGCCGGGCCGTGAGTGGCCCCCGCGGGGTGGTCGGGGGGCGACATCCTCCCGGCGTCGCATTCCCGTATGGTGTTGCCCCGTGCGGGCCGGCATCAGAAAAGGCAGCGCATCGGCTGCCCTTTTTCTGTATCGTCGCAGATCTCGGGGGCTGTACACGCCTGGTGGGTCTCGTCTCCCTGGAGGGCCACGTTCGAAGTTATCCCTTCAACCCGGAGAAGGTGATGCCTCGTATGAAGTACTTCTGGCCGAAGGCGAAGATGATCACCATGGGGATGATCATCAATACCGAGAACGCCATCTGATAGTGCGTCGTCACATCCCCTTCCATGCCTTTCAGGCTGTTCAGCCCCAGGGCCAGCGTCCACAGATCCTTGTTGCCCCCCAGGTAGACCAGCGGGTAGAGGAAGTCGTTCCAGATCCACTGGAAGGTGAAGATCGCCACGGCTGCCAGCACCGGCTTGGAGACCGGCATCACGATGCGCCACCAGATGCCGAACTCGGAGCAGCCATCGATCCGCGCGGCGTCGGACAGGTCCTGTGGCACGCCCCGGAAGAATTGGCGCATCAGGAAGATGTAAAAGGGATTGTGGGCCAGGAACCGCGGCACGATGAGCGGGAGGAACGTGTTGATCCAGCCCAGGCGGTCGAATATGATGAAGAAGGGGATCAGCGTGACCACGCCGGGCAGCATCATGCTGCTCAGCAGCAGCACGAACATGAGGTTCCGGCCTGGGAAGGGGATGCGGGCGAAGGCGTAGGCCACCAGGGAGCACACCACCAGGGATCCGAACTCCGCGCAGAGGACGATGATCATGGTGTTGCGGAAGTACCGGAGCACCGGGGCGATTTCGAATACCTTGATGTAATTCTCCCAGGCGATGGGATCGGGGATCAGCTCAATGCGGGTGTACACCAGTTGATCGGGCGTCTTCAGCGAGGTGGAGACGGTCCACAGCAGCGGGAAAAGCATGACGATGGCCCCCGCTGTAACGATAAGATAGATGAGACCATGATGGATGACGCGCTCCTGGCGGATGGAAATGGTCATCGATCCCCCCTATGCCTCTTCACAAGCCTGTACCCTCGATACGGTTCGCCGATCGACCTCGAGCGAAGGTGCCAGCAGGATGGGGCTTCCTGCTCTCGCAGCGGAGTGGCCGGTGACGCGCTCAGCCGGTGTCATAGTACACCCATCGCTCGGACGTCCAGTTCACGATCAACGTGAGCGTCAGGATAATGAAAAACAGCACCACGGCCATGGCCGACGCGTAGCCCATCTTGAAGTAGTTGAAGGCGTTGTTGTAGAGGTGGAGCATGTAGAAGAGCGTCGAGTTGAGCGGGCCTCCACCCGTCATGATGAACGCGGCGGTGAACACCTGGAAGGAGCCGATGATCCCCATGATCAGGTTGAAGAAGATGGTGGGGGTCATCAGGGGGACGGTGATGTGGATCAGCTTCTGCCGGCCGCTGGCGCCGTCGATCTCGGCCGCTTCGTAGAGCTCCTGTGAGATGCCCTGCAGCCCGGCGAGGTAGATGACCATTTGTCCGCCGAATCCCCACAGGCTCATCAGGATCAGCGCCGGCTTGGCCCACTCCGGTCTGCTCAGCCACGGCACGGGCCCGAGGCCGACCAGCCCCAGGGCCAGGTTGACGAGCCCTCCTCGGGTCCGCAGCATGAACAGCCAGATGATCGAGGCGGCGACGACGGGCACCAGGGAGGGTAAATAGTAGATGGTGCGATAGATCCCCCGGCCGCGGATGTTGGCGTTGAGGAGGAGGGCTAGCGAGAAGGCGAAGATGATCAGTAGCGGCACGCTGAACCCCATGTAGTAGACGGTGTTCTTAAAGCTGATGCCGATGAGATGGTCGCCTCCCGCCATCTCCTTGTAATTGGCCAGGCCGACCCAATTGGGGAGTCGGGCTCCCACCGAGAAGTCCGTGAAGCTCAGATAGAGGTTGAGGAAGAAGGGCAACACGTCGAAGCACAAGAAGCCGATGAACCACGGCAGGATGAAGAGCCATCCGATCCAGTGGCGATGGCGATTCCGCCATCGCGGGGTAAGCACCCGGCTCTCGCTCGTACGGGCCAAGTCGCTTGTGGCCGTCATGTCTCGCTCCAGAACTTGTCCAGGATCGGCTGGGCCTTGTCGTACGCCCAGTTGAGGGCCTCCTTGGGCTCCTTCATGCCGAACCACACCTCGTCCAGCGCCTCGTTCACCAGGGCCGCGATCTCGCTCTGAACCGGGGTGACCGGCACGCTGACGTCGATCTCCAGCCCTTTGAGCACCGTGTCCCAGTAGGGGTTGCCCTCGTAGTACGCCGGATTCTCGTTGCAGGCCTTTACGGGGGAGGGACGGTGCTGCTCGAAGAGGAACCAGCAGCCGCCCTCCTTTCTCACGGTGAAGAACTCCAGCCACTTGTAGGCCGCATCCTGGACCTTCTTGTCCAGCCCCTTGGGGATGACCTGGTTCCAGGCGAAGTGGAAGCCCGAGATGCCGGTGGATTTCGCCTCGGGGTTGTTGCCGTTGTAGGGCACGAGGAGCACCCCCCACTGGTTCGGATCCGCGTACATCTCGGGGTCAAAGGTCTCGAAGTGGAAGAAGTTCCAGACGGCGGAGGGCAGGAGGGCGAGCGTGTCCGTGTAGAAGGGGTAGTCGGCGCTCTGCATGTTCACGCCCTCGAAGAAGGCGTTAAAGGCCTCGATGCCGCCGTAGTACTCGTGGATGATGCGCGCCATCCACTCCAGGGTCTCCACGCCCTCGGGCTGGTTGAAAAGGAGCTGCTTGGAGTCGTCGCTGTAGTACTTGCCGTTGTTGCAGTAGAGCCAGGCGGGGAAGTGGTAGTTGTTCACCGCGGCGAGGCCGATCTTCTGGATCACCCCGTCCTCGATCACGGTCGTGGCCTTGATGACCTCTTCCACCTCCTGCCAGGTCTGAGGCGGCTTTTCGGGATCCAGCCCTGCGTCACGGAACACGTTCTTGTTGTAGAACCAGATGCAGGTCGCCCCGCCGCCGGTGGGGAGGGGGTAACTCCAGAATTGATCCGCCCATTTGCAATTGTTGATCTCGCTGGGATAGAAGATCTCGTAGACGTCGATGTCGTTGGCTTCGATGTACGGATCGATGGGGACGATCAGCCCCTCGTGGGCGAACTTTTGGGCCTCTATGCGAGTGACCATGATCAACGAGGGGGGATTTCTGCTGGCGATCGCCGTGGCTGCCCGCTGCGCCCGATTGTCCCATGGCTGAAGCTGGTTTTCCACGTGGATGTCGGGGTTCTCCTCCTCGAAGCGGGAGATGATCTCGAGCATGAGCGGCTCACGGGCCCCTCCCCACCAGTTCATCCAGTAGACGGTGACCTTTTCCTCCTTGGCGGGCTTCGGTGCTTCCTCGGCCTCCTTGGCCGCTTCCTCGGGCGGCTGCTCAGCCGGGGGCGCACAGGCTGCCAGCGCCGCTCCCACGGCCAGTCCGGTGGACAGGCGCAGGAACTCCCGTCGGCTTATGGGGGTTTTCATCTTTCCTCCTCCCTTACTGTGTGGGGGCTGCTGAGTGGGGGCTGTTCATGCAGCCCGATGAAGGATGCCCGACATTACGAGTCGGATAGTGTGCGGACCGTCGCTCCCTCCACCACCCGACAGTGCAAACATCGAGACTGAGGGCCGTCAACCTTTCCCTCAAGGCGATCTACCAGCATCTGGACTGCGACGCGTCCCATCTCACGGCGGGGAACGGAAAGATGTGTCAGCGGAGGATATCGACGAAAGGCGGGGTCCAGGGGATCGCTGAGCGCCACCAGGGAGAGGTCTTCTGGGATACGTATGCCGGCCTTCTCCGCTGCCTCCAGGCAGCACAGCGCCTTATCGGCGCTGCTCGCGATGATCGCGGTCACGCCCTGAGCGTATAGCTCGGCGACCGGAGTGGGCGAACGCTTGCCCTCTTCCCCGTCATCAGGCGTCGGGGATTCGGCCCCCATTTCGGCGCTGATCACCCATTCGGCCGGCAGTCCAAGCGTCTCCATCCCTTCCAGAAACCCCTCGAGTCGATCGATGCTGGGCTCTCGCATCACTTCCGAGCGCCAATACGCGATGCGCCGGTGTCCCCTCTCGAAGAGCTCCTGGACGATCCGCTTGGTCGTCGCCGCGTAGTCGGCGGTCACGTAGTCCATCTCGCATCCGGGGACATCCCGGCGCCCGATGTACACGAAGGGATACTCCTCCTCGCACAGCCGGCGCAGGTCCTCGTGGTTCGTCTGCACGCCCAAGAGCACGCTGCCATCGGCGATCTGCAGCGTGTTCACGCCTTCCATGTAGACGCTTCTGGGCTGCCCGGAGTCGAGATGGCGCGTGTACAGCAACACGTTGTAGTCACGTGCCTGGGCCTCGGCCTGAATGCCCAGGAGGAATCGGTAGTAGAAGTCGGGAGGCTCCAGGGGAAAGCTCGACTCGTATACGAAGACCCCCAGGATCCGGTTCTTGCCACCGGCCAGGCTGCGGGCGATGATGTCGGGCTGGTAGTTGAGCCGGCGAATGGAGGCGAGCACGCGCTCTCGTGTGGTTTTGCTGACGAGTGGGGAGTTGTTAAGCACGCGGGAGACGGTTCGTTTGGAGACGCCGGCATCCCGGCTGATGTCAGAAATGGTGACTTTACGCCGAGGCATGGTGCACTCTCTTGCTCTCTGCGAGGAATTGCCACCGGTGGCAATTTATACTTTATCATAAATACGGAGGCGTGTCAATAGGGTGCCTCGCGATGATCCCCCATTGTATCGAGTTAAGCGATGCGGAAGCGTGGCCCCGCATCTCTGGGGTAGCTCGGAGGGGCGTCCCTCCGCACATCCCCTTTCAGGTGCGGCCGCCCGTGGAGGGAAAAGGCGACAGGCGAGGGCCTCGCCCATGCTGTTGAGTTGATGCGAATAGGGTACCTCGCGATGATCCCCCATAAGCGCTGCGCGCATGCTTGATGTGCCCTGGGGATGCCGGGGACGCGGAGATCCTCCCTCCCTCGTTTCTTCCCCCCAGCGCCCTCTACGATTTCGCGGCGGGATGCGAGGAATCGCGCTGGATGGGGGCTTGACAGCGTGCTCGTTGCCGGCGACAATACCTCTGATCCGGGGGCGGTGAGTGATCATCTTCTGAGCGGGGCAGTGCCGCTCTTGATCGATCGAGGTGGGTATGCGGATAGGCTTCGTCAGTAAACGCTTGGCGGGCACCGACGGCGTCTCCCTGGAGACGGAGAAGTGGGCTCGCGTGCTGCGGCGTATGGGCCATACGTGCGTTTTCCTGGCCGGGGAGCTGGGACCGGAGTTCCGGCCCGGGCGGGAGGTGCCGGAGATGCATCTCCTCCACCCGATCGCTCGGGAGACGGCCCGCCGGGCGTTCGACGGGGACGCGCCTGATCCGGCCCTGGACGCTCGGATCGCCGAACATGCCCGGCCGCTGCGGGACGCGCTTCGGCGGTTCCTGCGCGACTTTCGGGTGGAGCTCATCATCGTGGAGAACGCGCTGGCCATCCCCATGAACCTGCCGCTGGGGGTGGCCCTGACGAGTGTGTTGGAGGAGACAGGCCTTCCGACCATCGCTCATCATCATGATTTCTACTGGGAGCGGCCGCGCTATCAGCACACTCGCGTACAGGCGTTGTTGGATCGCTGCTTCCCGCCGGACCTGCCGAACGTGCACCACGTGGTCATCAACTCCCTGGCACAGGCGGCGTTAAGGCGGCGCCGAGGGCTGGAGAGCGTCGTCGTTCCCAACGTGTTCGACTTCGCTACGCCGCCGGAAGCGGACGCGTATGGCGCTGATTTTCGCCGGGCCATCGGGTTGGCCCCGGACGATGCCCTGATCCTGCAGCCGACGCGCATCATCCCTCGCAAGGGGATCGAGCTGGCGATGGAATTGGTCGCCCGGTTGGACCTTCCGGGCTGTGAATTGGTGGTGACCCATCCGCCCGGCGATGAGGGCATGGAGTATTTTCGGCGCCTGCAGGCGGAGGCGAAGCGCCTCCACGTCGACGTGTGTTGGGCTTTCGATCGGGTGGAGGAGCAGCGGGGGTATCGGGATGGTCATAAGGTGTATTCGCTTTGGGACGTCTATCCCCATGCCAACTTCGTCACGTACCCCAGCCGCATCGAAGGGTTCGGCAACGCGCTGTTGGAGGCGGTATACTTCCGACGACCGCTCTTGGTGAATCGTTACCCGGTGTATGTGGCCGATATCGCCCCCAAGGGATTCCAGTTCGTGGAGATCGATGGCGCTATCACGGATGCCGCCGTGTCCCAGGTTCGGGGCCTGTTGGCGGATCCGGCGCGGTGCGAGGCGATGGTAGCCCACAACTACGAGGTCGCCCGCCGCCATTTCTCTTTCGAGACGCTGCAATCGTTGCTGTCCGGGATATTGGCCGGGCTGGGCGCTTGAGCCCGTTCACAACCTGTTAGGAGGAAGCTCATGGCGTATGCAACTGCTCTGCGCGAGGATGCCCGCCGTCAGTTGGAGGAGATCGGCCGTGCCGACATCGTGGTCGGCATCCCCAGCTACAACAACGCGGGGACGATCGCGCACGTCGTCCGGATGGCGGCTGAGGGCATGGTGAAGCATTTCCCCGACCTGAAGCCCGTCCTCATCAACTCCGATGGCGGCTCGACCGATGGCACGACGGACGTGGTGCGTCGCACGCCGGTGCCCGACGGCGTGCAGGTCATCGCCACGGTATATCAGGGGGTGCCGGGCAAGGGGAGCGCCTTCCGAGCCATCTTTGAGGCGGCGCGCAGGCTGGGCGCTCAGGCCTGTGTTGTGGTGGACAGCGACCTGCGCTCCATCACGCCGGAGTGGATCGAGCTGCTGGCGGGCCCGGTGATCCGGCAGGGCTTCGGCTATGTCACGCCGTTCTATGCGCGCCACAAGTATGATGGCACCATCACCAACAACATCTGCTATCCCATGACCCGCATGTTGTATGGCGTGGACGTGCGCCAGCCCATCGGCGGGGACTTCGGGTTCTCGGGCTCGCTCCTGGACGTGTATCTGGGTCAGGACGTCTGGGAGACGGACGTGGCGCGCTTCGGGATCGATATCTGGATGACCACGACGGCGATCAACCAGGATGTGCGGGTGTGCCAGGCGCATCTGGGGGCCAAGATCCATGATCCCAAAGATCCCGCCGCCGCGCTGGGGCCGATGTTCCGTCAGGTGGTGGGCACGCTGTTGGGGATGATGGCGACTTACGAGCGGCGATGGCAGGCGGTGGATCGCGTGCAGCCCACCGCGATGTATGGCCAGCCCAAGGACATCGAGCCGGAGCCGGTCTCGGTGACGTTGCCCACGATGATCGAGCGGTTCCGCTCCGGCGTGGCCGAGCACGCGGACATCCTGCGTCAGGCGCTGCTGCCGGACACGTGGCGGCGGGTTGAGGAGGCAGCGCGTCGTTCTCCGGAGGCGTTTGACTTCCCCGCCGAGCTTTGGGTGGACGTGTTGTTCGACTGCGCGGTGGCGTTCAACAAGCGCGGGCTGGATCGCACGGCGCTGCTCGACGCCATGACGCCGCTCTACTACGGCCGCACGGCCGGCACCGTGGTCGTCGGGGCGGATATGGACACGGCCACGTTCGAACGAGAGGTCGTGCAGACGCAGGCGGAGCTGTTTATGCAGGCCAAGCCGGAACTGATCCGCCGGTGGCGCTCCGTTTGAGGGCGGGTGGGGATACCCGCCATGGAGGGGATACGCGAACAGGCCCGGGTGCGCACCCGGGCCTGTTTTATTCCTCTCGCTGTGTTATTCCGACCGACTACGGCAGGAATCCCAACGGGTTCCTGTGCACGTTGCGGTATCGAATCTCGAAGTGCAGGTGTGGACCGGTGACGTTGCCGGTGCTCCCCACCGACCCGATCCGCTGCCCTTGTGCCACCGACTCCCCGCGCTTGACGAAGATCTTGCTCAAGTGCGCATAATAGGTGACATAACCGTTGCCGTGGTTGATGATCACCAGGTTCCCGTATCCGGTTCGGTCCCATCCTGCGAAGGCGACATATCCCGAATCGCTGGCCACCACGGGGGCGCCCGTCCAGGCGCCGATGTCCAGGCCGCGATGCGGCTTTCCCTGGACCAGCTGGCCGAAGAGGGCCGTGATGCGACCGGTGACGGGCCATACGAACCGGCCGGTGCCCTTGCGGGAGGCCTGTGGGATCGGGCCGCTGTAAGCCGACACGTAGGGAGGCACCCACGGCTTGATACCGCCGGGGATGATGAGCACTTTGTCCCTGGGCAGCGGGTCGTCGATGCTCTTGAGCCCGTTGGGCTTATAGTTGACGATGGTCTCCGGCGTCACCTTGTATTTGCGGGCGATCTCCGTCAGCGTGTCGCCCTCCTCAACGACGTGGTAAACGCCTGAGACGGGCAGGATGACCAGCTCCTGCCCCACCCGCAGCAGATCCGGGTTCAATTCCAGGTCGTTGGCCCACTTCACGGTGTCCACACTGATGTCGAACTTCTTGGCGATCCCGGTGAGGGTGTCGCCGGGGACGACTACATAGCGGATAATCCCCTCGCGCGGTCGGTCGGGGATCTCCGTGATGGGGATCGCCGCGCGCATGAGGCTGCCACCGACGCCGCTTCTGGGGCCGCCGCGCGCCGTCCGTGGGAAGGCGTCCGCGGTCGTCGTGGGCTGGGGAGCGGGGGTAGGCAGCCATTGGGAGATCTCCCAGTCAGGCCACTGGATCTGCGTGAGGCCTAAGACCAGAATGCCCACCAGCAACAGCGCGAGGTGAGAGGCCAGGCGGATAGGAGGGGCATCATTGGGAAGAAGGGCGGGACGCCGGATCCTCCGTAGAAAGGATGTCGCCGGTGTCGGAGTGGGGGTCCCGGAAGCATGAACCTTAGATATGTGAAACGAACTATCCGTAGGTGAGGGTTCCATACGATCCCTGTTCGGGAGATCTGCTAGAAGCATACGGATGCCCGGGCCTTCCCGGGCACGAACGATTATAGCATGAGAGCGGGCGTTTGGGAAGGCTTGCAAGCTGACAAAAATCTAACGGAGCGGCTGTAGAGGAAAGGTGCAGGACGGGATGAGGGGCCATCATGGGGATTTTTAGCGCTCTTTGCGGAAGATCAGCGCGAATTGGTGCATCTGATTGGCGACAAAGGTGTAGGGGTAGCCGAACGGGTAGAGGCGCTGCACCTGGTCAGCCCAGATCTTGTACCCTCGAAAACGCAGGCCGGGGATCGTCATCAGATTCTCGGTGATGTAGACGTGGAGCATGTTGTGCTCGCCCTCGGTGGGCTGCAGGTCTTTGCAGAAGACCACCAGATGCCCCTTGGGGCGTAGCCGCGTCAAGGCCTGTTCCAGGATGTCCCGCAGGGTGGCCAGGAAGCTCTCCCGATCCAGGTTCCCCAGATCGGCCTCCAGGTCGCTGAACGGGCGCGGCGTCGCCTGGCCGGTTCGCTTGCGCTGCTCTCCCGACCTGGGTCGGGCCATCATGTCCGCATAGGGCGGGTCGGTCAGGATGAGGTCGAAGGTGCGCTCGGCCACGGCGGGGAAGCGCAGCAGGTCACGGGCGTCCCCGCAGATCATGGTCTGTGCGGGCAGTCCCTCCTGTCGGCAGACCTCATGGTAAACGTCGACGTACTGGGGGGATAGCTCGATGCCGACGGCGTGTCGCTCCCGGCCCTGCCGGGTCAGCAGGCCGCATCCCAGCAGCGTGCCCCCCACGCCGGCGAAGGGGTCCAGTACCCATCCCCCGCGTTGGGTGAAGAATTCGATGTAGCGCGCCATTAGCTGGGGCGGTTTCGGCGAGGGGTGGATCTTCCTCAGGTCGTGTCCGTAAGACTCGGGGCCCCGTGTGGGGTAGTGGGTGACGTCCACGGAGTTCAGGAAGTAGACCCATTCCGCTCCGCTGAGGTCGTTCAATCGGTTTCGGGGATCTCGGCCCTGGGGCGCGTCGCGCTGCGAGGGGCGTTGCGCCATCACGCCTCCTTGGGGTCGGGAGAGGGCGTGTCCTCGAGTTCTGTCAGCATACGTTCCAGGATGGCCCGGGCCGCCTGCGCGGCGCGGGCGCGATGGCTGATGCGGTTCTTCTCCTCGGGCGGGAGCTCCGCCATCGTCATCCCGCGCTCCGGCAGGTAGAAGACGGGGTCGTAGCCGAACCCGTGCGTGCCGCGCGGCGTCGAGGTGATCTCCCCCTCGCAGCGGCCTTCGGCCGTCTCGACGCGGCCGTCCGGGGTGGCGATGGCGATGACACATCGGAAGCGGGCGGATCGCCGGTCAGGGGGGACATTGGCCAGGCGTTGCAGGAGCAGGCGATAGCGCTCCTCGTCGCTGGCGTCGGGGCCGGCGTAGCGGGCGGAGTGAACGCCCGGCTGGCCATCCAGCGCGTCCACCTCCAGGCCGGAGTCATCGGCCCAGGTCCAGAGCCCACTCAGCCGTGCGTAGGCGGTCGCCTTGCGGATCGCGTTCTCGGCGAAGGTGTGTCCGGTCTCCTCCACCTCCTCGTGGATTCCCTCCGTCTCCAAATCGGTGATCTGCATGGGGAGATCGGCCAGGATCTGGCGGTACTCCCGCAGCTTCCCCTTGTTGCGCGTGGCGATCAGCAATTTCTGTGGACGTGGCACGGGCCCTCCAGCGGGTGGATTGTTTTGCCGGGAAATTGACCCGCTTGTTATCCTAGCATATAATCCCGGGTGCGGCAACCAAAGCCACTCTCTCGCCCGCTTCGTCGTGCGGGGCGGGCGCTCTCGATGCGTCGGGAGGAGAGCTGCGCGGCCGAAGGACAAGGAGAGCTGATGGGTGAACATCCGCTGCACCTGTTCTCCGGCACCGCCAATCGCCCTCTAGCTGAGGAGGTGGCGCGGTGCCTTGGGCACACCTTGGGGAGCTGTACGACGACCCGCCTGCCGGATACGGAGATCCACGTTCAGGTCAACCAGGCGGTACGTGGCGAGGACATCTTCTTTATCCAGCCGTGCTCGGCGCCCGTGAACGAGCATCTCATGGAGCTGCTGCTGTATGTGGATGCCTTCCGCCGGGCGTCCGCGCACAGCATCACCACGGTGATCCCCTATTTCCCGTATGCCCGTCAGGAGCGTATGACCCGGGGGCGAGAGGCCATCAGCGCGAAGGTGGTGGCCACCATGCTGGAGGCCCTGGGGGTCAGCCGGGTTCTCTTCGTGGACGTGCATGCGCCGGCCATTCAGGGCTTCTTCAACATCCCGGTCGATCCTCTGTCGGCCGTGCCTATCCTGGCCGAGCAATTCCAGAGCGATGAGTTCCGCAACGCCGCCATCGTGGCGCCCGATGTGGGGCGGGCCAAGCTGGCGGGGAAGTATGCGGAGATCCTGGGCCTGCCGCTGGTGGTGATGCATAAGCGGCGGGATAGCTTTGAGTCGGCCCAGGCCACCCATGTCGTAGGGGATATCAAGGGCAAGGTGCCCATCGTGATCGACGATTTGATCGCCAGCGGGAGCGTATTGACCCAGCTGCCCGCCTTGGTGGAGGCGGGGGCGGAGCCACGGATCTACCTGGCGATCACGCATCCGGTGCTGCTGCCGACGGCCCTGAAGCGGCTGGACGATCCCCTCATCGCGAAGCTGATCGTGACGGACACGATCTACGTGCCGCCTGAGAAGCGGCATCCCAAGCTACAGGTCGTGTCCATCGCGCCCTTGCTGGCCGACGTGATCGAGCGGATCTATCACGGGCGCTCGATCAGCGCCTTGCTGCGATTGACCTAGCGGGTCACCGGGATACGGCCCGGCGGGCGTCGAGGCGGCGATTTCGAAGCATTTGAGGAGAGGTTGGATACGTTTCGTTCCGCTTACATACTGCCTTTTGAGCTGATCATACTGCTGGTTCTGATCGCGCTGGGCTTCGTCGTCTACATCCTGTGGCGGCGCGTTCGTGTTATGGAGGAGCGGTACGACGCGCTGGTGGAGGGCACCGAGGGAGGAAGCCTGGAGGAGGTGCTGAACCAGCATCTGGAGAGCGTGCGAAGTGCCGTCGCCTCCGCGGCCGAGGCGGAGGCCATGGTGCGTCGGCTGGCCGAGGAGGGGCGGACGCATCTGCAATATTGCGGCATCGTGCGCTTTAACCCGTTCTCCAACACCGGCGGTGACCAGAGTTTCTGTATCGCCCTGGCGGACGCGATGGGGCGCGGCGTGGTGATCACCAGCCTGCATGCCCGGGAGGGCACGCGGGTGTACGCCAAGCCGCTGACCGGCTGGGAGTCGCCGTACCCGCTGACCGACGAGGAGCGGGCGGCGATCCAGCAGGCGTTCAACCGCCAGGAGCCGGTGGCATCGGCCTGAGAGCGTGCCTGAGAGGGCTTGTTGCTCCGGCTATGGGGAGGAGCTTCGCCCCTCCGGAAGACGCCTCTCGTCCGCCTCTGACCCGCCCGGCCTCGGCCCAGATCCTTCGAAGAGGGTCGAAGTTGGGAAAGCGGAGTTCCCGTGGTATGGTGCGGCGATCACCGCGAAAATGTGGGTTGACAGAACGGGCTTAAAGAGCTATAGTATTTATTGGAATATGGATGCAGATGGGCTCCTGAGATTCTCGGGAGTGGCTCATACGATCCCAGGATAAAGTCGCCACGTGTACGTGGTGTGGCTGGGGGTGGGGAAAGGACGCTGCCTATGTTCAGTCGAAATCACCAAGGGCCTGAACCGGATGCCATTGAGGTCGTGATCGGGCCGAGGGCCACCTTGAATGGACATCTGCGCTGCGAGGGCAGTGTGCGGATCGACGGCGTGGTGGAGGGAGGGACGATCGAAACGCCCGCGAATGTGATCATCACCGCCAGTGGTCGGGTGATGGCGGATATTTATGCTCGCACCGTCTCGGTCTCCGGGGCGTTCAAGGGGATGATCACCGCAGACCGGGTGGAGTTGCTGGAGGGAGGACGCATCTGGGGGACGGTGCGCGTGGCTTCCTTCCTGCTCGACGATGGTGGATTCATCAGCGGCGAACTCATCATGCAGGGACAGGTTCCCGAGGAGCCCTTCATCATCCCCCAGCCTGAGGGGGCTGCGATCCCGGTTTTGGAGGGGGAGCACTCCCTCTAGTCCGTTTCAGCTGGCAAAGGTCGATCGCGATGGGCCCGTCCATGGACGGGCCTTTTTGCGTTTGGAGGGATCAGCGGGTGGAGGTGGCCCCCGGCGATGGGGCCCAGGCTCTGGGACGCCTGGCCGAGAGCTGAACGCGTCGTTGGCGATTTTGCCACAGGCTCACGGCGGAGACCAGGATGAATCCGCACGCGTACAGGCTGAGGAACGGAAGCCCCCAGGTGAGGCCACGTGCCCAGGCGGCCGCCATGGTGGCCACCGCATAGAGGGCCCAGAAGATCTCAAGCGCGACGTCCGCCGAGAGGCTCAGGGCGTAACGCTTGTCGGCCCAATGATCCTGCCGCTGCTCCACGCGGAACTTGGGAGTGCGGCGAAACTCGCTGGAGCGGTCCAGTAGCGCCTCCATCACCGCCCGCGTGTTGTTGGAGGCCAGCCCGGCCCCCAGCAGGAGCACCAGGGGGACGTACAGGGCACGGCGCCACCAGGGCATCCTCTGTGGGCCACGCCGATAAAGCACGTACTGAGAGGCGGTGAAGACCAGTGGAGGCCCCAGGCTGGCCAGGCTGAGGGGGGCCAGGGGCAGCCGGGCGGGCCAGCCCCACCAGATCAGCGGCAGGCTCAGCACCAGGACGACGAGCATCAGAGGGTGGGCCAGGTAGCCGCTCAGGTGGATAAGCCCCTGTAGGCGCACGTGCAGAGGGGCCCGGCTTCGCCAGATGGGGAGGGCCAGCCGCCGCAGACACTGGACCGATCCCTTGGCCCAGCGGAACTGCTGTCGTTTGAAGGCGGCCATCTGCGGCGGGATCTCCGCCGGCGCCACCACGTCGGGCAGGTAGAGCGCACGCCAGCCGGCCAGCTGTGCCCGGTAGCTCAGGTCCAGGTCCTCCGTCAGCGTGTCTCCCTGCCATCCGCCGGCTTCCTCAATGCACGCTCGCCGCCACAGGCCGGCGGTCCCGTTGAAGTTCATGAAGTAGCCCGATCTGTGTCGCGCCGTGTGCTCGATGGCGAAGTGACCGTCCAGGATGATGGCCTGGGCCATGGTGAGGGGCGAGTAGGTGTCGTTGATATGGCCCCAGCGGGTCTGGATGAACCCCGCGTCCGGGTGGGCGGCCAGGTGGGCGACGGTCCGTTTCAGCCAATCACGTGGGGGCACGAAGTCGGCGTCGAATACGGCGATGAACTCCCCCTTGGCGGCGGCCAGCCCCTGGGCCAGCGCGCCCGCCTTGTAGCCCTCCCGGCGATCTCGATGGATCAGATCGATGTCCACCCCTTGCTGTCGATAGCGGTTGACCAGCGTCTGTAGCAGCGTGACGGTCTCGTCGGTAGAGTCGTCCAGCACCTGGATCTGAAGGCGATCGCGCGGGTAGTCCAATCTCACGACGGCGTCGAGCAGCCGTTCGACGACGTGGAGCTCATTGAAGATCGGCAGCTGGATCGTGACGGTGGGAGGATCCGATAGAGGGGGGGCTGTAGGCCGAAAGTGCCGGGTTCGCCAGTAGCGAAACGTCAGCCACAGGCCGTTGCTCCCGTATATGGTTAGCCAGATGACCGCAACCAGATAGATCGCAGCGATGATCCACACGGCTTCAGTGCCTCCTTAGCGCACAAGAAACAAGTATAGCGGCAATCCGAGGAACGTACAAATTTCTGGCGAAGGGAGGGGTGCGCGTCCCTTTGGCGCGCATGCCGATGTGGGCTGCAGGCGAGTGCTGGATCAGGTGACGCTTTTGCGGATAGGCCAAAAGAATATACGATCAGGTGGATGTTTGGCTTGACAGGCTGTTCGGGCGTGATTATGATCGTGTCCAGCTTGTGGATCGAGGAGGATAAAGGTGTCCGTCGCGTTGAATGTGATGGCCTGGCGGGAGATCCTGGCTCGCGTGTTCGAGGGATTTGAGCGGGAGGAGGACGTGAGCCCGCCGTGGCTGGTGAACCCGAGCACCCGTCGTCGCCTGAAGCTCGATGTGCTTTATCCCGAGATCGGGATCGCGATCCGGTTCGTCGGGCTGCGGGGGAAGGGCCGCAAGTTCTTGAGCGATTGGGAGCTGCTGGAGGAGGAGCAGCGGGATCAGACCCGGGCGGAGTTGTGTCGCCTGAACGGCGTGGCGTTGGTTCGCATCCCGGTGATCAGCGAGCAGCCGGGGCGATCGTTGCGGGAGCTGAGCGCGGAGCTGGGGCGGGCATCCCGGCGGATTGCACAGGAGAAGCGCTCGCGGGGTGAGCGTCGACGGCTGCTCGCCCAGCTGGACGAGGCGCGTCGCCGATGTGAGACGATCATCCGGCGAGTGCGCACCCCGGAGGATCTCGCTCTCTACGCCGAGCTGTGGCGTGATCGGGAGGCGGCGATCGTGGCCTCGCTGCAGGCCGCGCCCCCGCCGTCTCGCCCGCGCAGGAGGCGGAAGCAGCCTCGATACGCGGCCGGGATGGCCGTGACTCACACGGCCTTTGGCCCGGGCGAGGTGGTCTCCGTCATCCCCGAAGGGGACGATGCCCGGGTCGTCGTGCGGTTCGTCACGGCTGGGGAGCGCACGTTCCTGGCCAGCCTGGTGGCGGATAAGTTGTTGCCGGCGTGAGCCGGGGTTCCGGAACGAGAGAGGCCGGGAATTCCCCCGGCCTCTTTTCTGTGTCCGTTGGGTCACTCTCCACAGGGGGAGGTGTGGAGGGGGCCTCCCCTCCACGGAAATCTCACTTTTCCGGCCTGCGCCAGCCTTTCTCGGCCCTTCCCGAAGGACCCGGGCCGAGGCCGGGCAGGTCGAAGGCAGAAGAAGGGCTTTTTCCGGAGGGG
>JAADGJ010000075.1:33745-51922 GCA_013152435.1 Chloroflexota bacterium
CGGAGCCCCTCCGGGCCTCCCCACAGCAGAAGCGACAGCATTTTTCAGAAATACTCTCAGAGGACCACGCGCTCCAGGGCCAGCGGCTGTTGCTCCGAGTCGAGGAAGATGAAGGTGGCCGGGCCGCTCATCAGCCACTGGCGCGGCACACGGATCAGGTGATACGGTCCGCCCTGCTCAAGATCCACGGTGACCTTGACCAACATCCCGTCCCGATACATCTCGAGGATGGAGACCTGGTCCCCGGGCTTCGCCGTGGCGACCACGATGATCTCCTGCTTCCAGTTGATGTCCGGGGCCGGGTCGATCAGGACGCCTCTCCTGACGGTGGGTATCCGCGTGGGCGGCAGCCGCTTGGGGAGGGGCTTCCTCTGGGTTGGGAGCAGCCGCACCGGGACGGGCTGTACCCGGCGCAGGAAGGCCAGCCACTCCTGGGGCGAGGTGATCACCAGGAACTCCTGATCGCGCGGCCGTAGCCCCTTCTCCCCGCTGTCGATGTTCGCGAAGGGGACCGGCCCGGCGATGGTCAGCGGGGCCGTCCGCCAGACGCTCTCATCCTCGGTGTGCGCCACCACCTGCACGTGAATCTCCCGGAGCCATCTCCGCTCCACGGGGAAGACGAGTGTAGCCGTGAAGTATCCCGTGGCGTCCGTCACGGCCGTGGCCAGATCCTCCCTCTCGTCCAGGGGGGCGCCCGTCTCGATCAGCCCGATGTGCACGCGTGTCTCGCCCGGCCAGTGAGTGCCGACCACCTGGACTGTGTCCCCCGGCCCCGCCTTGGGCGTGAGCAGGGCGAGCGAGGGCTGCCCCGGCTCCGACGTGGGCGTCGGCGTGGGGCTGGGCGTCGTGGTCGGCGTGGTGGTGATCGTCACCGACGGGGTGATGGTGGGCGAAGCCGTCGCGGTCACGGTGAGCGTTACGGTCGGCGTGACCGTGCGAGGCGCGGTGGGACTCGGCGTCGGTGTCGCCGTCGCGGTGGGTGTCGCCGTGGGAGTGGCCGTGGGAGTGGCAGTCGGTGTCGGCGTCGCCGTGGGAGTGGGCGTAGGCGTCTTGGTCGGCGTCGCCGTGGGCGTTGGTGTCGGTGACGGCGTCATCGTGGGCGTGGCGGTCGGAGACGCGGTGGGCGTCGCGGTCGGTGTGGGCGTCGGGATGGGCGTCGGGACCGCCGTCGCCGTAGAGATAGGCGTCGCCGTCTCGGTTGCCGTGGGCGTTGCCGTCGCCGTGGGAGTCGCGGTGGGTGTCGGCGTGGGCGTCTTGGTCGGCCTCGGCGTCGGTGTATCCGTGGGCGTGGGTGGCACTCGCCGGGTCGGCGTCGCCGTGGGCGTCGGCGTTGCCGTCGGCGTCGGCGTGAACGTGGGCGTTGGCGTGGGGCGTAGCCGCTTCCACCAGAAGGTGATCAGCGCGGTCCCCACGCGATCGTGGTACTCGACGACCAGCCGGTGGGGGCCGGACAACGGCACATCGATGGTGTGGAGCTGTCCGCTGTCGCCATCCCAGTTCTCCAGCAGCAGGTCGCCGTCGATGTAGAAGCGGAAGCCGTCATCGGCCTGGATATAGAAGCGGTAGGTGCCGGGCTGGAACGTCACCCATCGGCTCCAGCGCGCCGAGAAGTAGTCGGCGGGCAACCCGACGGCGGGCGCGTGAGCACCCCAGTAGAAATCGATCTTCGGGTCGTTGCGCACCAGGGCCGGGCGGCCGCTGAACTCCGGATTCGTCCAGTACTCGCCCTTCCAGTCTGAGAAGGTGGGCGAGGAGATCTTCTCCCACCACAGCCGGATGCGTGCGTAGCCGGTGTTCTCGTAGTATTCCACCACGACGCGGTGCTTGCCCTTGGCCAGCGAGTATTCGCCGGTCACCTCGCGAACGCCGCCATCCCGCCATTCATCGATGATCAATTGATCGTCCACCCACAGGCGGGCGCCGTCATCCACGAGGATGTGGAAGCGGTAGGTCCCCGCGTCGAATTCGACGGTGCGCACCCAGCGAGCGGAGAAGTGGTCATTGGGCACCGTCTCGCCCGGTCCTCCCGTCCCCCAGTCGAAGTCGATGGCCACGTCGTTGCGCACCAGGGCCGGCTGGCCGCTGAGCCGGCGATTGGCCCAATATTCCCCTTGCCACTCCGGGTAGGCGGTCAGCCGCTCCCACCACACCTGGATGCGCGCGTCTCCCCTGTTCTCGTAGTACTCGACGCGCAGCGCGTGGTCACCTGCTGAGAGCTTGCGATCCGCCGTGATCTCCCGGCGGCTGCCGTCGCGCCAGTCATCGATCACCAGGGCGTCGTCGATGTAAAGCCGCACGCCGTCGTCCACGATCACGTGGAACCGATAGAGCCCCTCCTCGAAGCTGAGCGTGCGCGTCCATCGGACGGAGAACCGATCCGCGGGGAAGCCGGAGGCCGGCGAGCCCGTTCCCCAGTCGAAACGGATCTCCGCGTCGTTGCGGATCAACTGCGGATTGCCGATCAGGTTGATGTTCGAGAAGTACTCCCCGCGCCATTGCGGGAAATCCCCGATGCGCTCCCACCAGAACTGGATCTTGGCGACCCCTCGCTCCTCGAAGTATTCCACGCGAAGCCCGTGTACGGCCGCGGTCAGGGAGCGCTCGGCGGTGTAGGTGGCGCCCGAGGCCAGGTGCCACTGATCGATGATCAGCTCGCCGTCCAGCCAGACGCGCACCCCGTCGTCGCTGCGGACGTAGAAGCGATAGGTCCCCTGGGGGAAGTAGATGGCTCGCGTCCAACGCACGGAGAAGTAGTTGGCCGGCAGTCCCGCGGCGGGTGCGGCGTAGCCCCAGTTGAAGTCGATGGCCGCGTCGCTGCGCACCATCGTGGGCGCGCCCACCAGGTCCCGGTTGCTGTAATACTCGCCTCGCCAGGCCGCGATGACAGGCGTGGGGGTAGCGGTCGGCTTGGGCGTAGGCGTCCGGGTTGGCGTCGGCGCGAGATGGGTGGGCGTCGAGCTGGGCGTCGGCGTGGAGGTGGCGGTTGGCGTGTCCGTAGGCGTCGGCGTTTGCGCCGGCGCGGCGACTCGGAACTCCGCCGATGCCTCCTGGCCTGTCGCGGGCGACCATGCCACCACGCGCACGCGCGGCAAGCCGGCCCAGCGCTCGTCGGCGGGGAAGACGAACGAGGCGGTGAAGCTGCCCGCGTCGCTGACGATCGCCGCCGCGTAGGCCGTCTGAGGCCCGCGGCCCTCGGGATCGGCCAGGCGTATGAAAATGGTGTCGGCCGGCCGCCATCCCTCACCGGAGACGGTGATGCGCGTCCCCGGCCCGCCCTCCGCGGGCGAGAGATGGATCGCCGGGCCGGGCGTGGGCGTGGGGGTGACGGCGGGCGTGGGCGTGATCCCGCCGGCCTGTAGAACGAGCTCCGTCAGCGATGAGCAACCGGCGGTCGTCATCACCAGGACGAGCAGGAACAGCAGGCGTAGCCAGCGAGATGGCCGCTGGAATGCGGTCCGACGTCGTTCCGTGAGCGTGTTCGTGCGCCACATCGTTCCTCCTCCCCAATCGACGATTGCACATCCGAGACGTCGCTCCGGCCCCGGGGGTTCCCGTTGGGGGAGGGGTTTGCATGAAAAAGGGAGGGGGACGCCCCCTCCCTTGCATGCCGGATCGTGTTGGACTCAGTCCGCCAGGCCCTTGTCATCGACCGTGACGGCCACGGGCGCCCCGGGGATCGGCTTGTGGATCTCGGGAGCCTTGATGTACTTGGCGACCAGGTCCTTGGTGTTGACGACGTTCAGCTTGTTGTAGAAGAATTCGAACTTCTCCTCCAGGGTCTTGCCGAACGCCTCCCGCACCGGCTCCGGGAGCCCCCACCATTCCGCCTTGAAGGGGCCGAAGGCGCGCTTGCGGGTGCGATAGAAGAACTGCGTGTCCGTGTCGCTGGGCTTGCGCTCGTCAGCATGGTGGGCGGCCAGGTAGTGATAGATCTTCTCCACCAGCCAGGCGGGCATGGCCTCGTGATCGTACAGGAGGTTCTGGAACCCGGTAGCCAGGTGGATCTCGGCCGTCTCGGTCTCCGGGAATCGGTGGAACATCTCCTCGGGCAACGTGGAGGCTCCGTGCTGGACCGCTCCCGCCAGCCCGTACTCCTCGCGTGCCACGCGGGACAGCCGCTCCAGCGTGTCAAAGTCCAGCGCGACCTTGGCGATGGAGCCATCGGGCAGGACGACGCCGCCGTGGCTGGTGCCGGTCTGCACGCTGATCTTGCTCAGCCCGGCGAGATCGCCGCCCAGAGTGCGGTTGTAGCCGTCCATGTACGCGCGCAGCTCCTCCTCGGTGGAGTTATGCCCGCCCACCTCGCCGATCTCGCCGCCGACGGAGACGGTGACGCCCTTGGGCTCGTGTTTGCGGATGAACTGGGTCATCTCAGCGGATACCTCGTAGTTGAGCCGCTGCTGCGCGTCGATGTCCTCATAGCTCAGATCGACCAGGGTGGAGGTGTCGATGTCGATGTTGTAGAACCCACCGCTCAGCGCCTCCAGGATCAGGTCCTTGACGGCCTGGGTCTCCTTCTCCGGGTCGGTCTTGTAGACCTTGGCCTTCACCTGGAAATGGTCACCCTGGATGAAGAGCGGCCCCTGGTAGCCCTCCTTGATAGCGGCCGCGATGAGGACGGAGGTGTATTCGGCCGGGCGCTGGTTGGTGTAGCCGATCTCGGAGCGGGCGATCTCGAAGATCATAGCCGCGGTGTCGGTCTTGATCGCGGCTCGCAGGGCGGCTCGCATCATATCGTAGGTGAGGCCACGGATGTTCATGGCGGGCACGGTGAAGCCGCCGCATTCGCCGCGGCCGCGGGCCATGTACAGCTCGTGGATGGAAGCGGGCTGGGCGCCCAGCTCCTGCCCCAGCTCCCAGATCAGCCAGCGGGCGAACTCGCGTACCTCCTCCGTGCCGAAGACCGCGTCGCGCACCAGGGTATCGATGGCCTGCTCCCGCAGCGCGTTCTCGTCTTTGACGGACAGTTTGCCGTCATCACCTACACTGACGATCCCCTCTAAAGCCGTCTTTAACTCATATACGGACTCGTGGATCATCTTCTTCTCCTTTCCTCCCGTTCTTACCATAATTTGGCCGGGCGTGAACCCGGCCAAGAGCATGATCTGCGCCTAATCTAAAATCGTTCGCAAATCGCATTATAACGATGTCCTGCTCCGGTGTCAACGCGCTTGGTCATGGGGCGTGTATCTTTTTCGATGGAAATGCGGCGGAGGGCTTTGAGCGCGTGTCTGAAAATTTACCGGCCAGGTGTCTGAGGATCTCCCTCAACGACCAGCTCCACAGAGGGAGGCGTGGAAGGGGCCTCCCCTCCACGGGAACCTCGCTTTTCCGGCCTGCACCTGCCTTTCTCGGCCCTGATCGCACCTCGGGCGGCGGTTGTTTGACATCCTATACGTGGCCGAGTATGCTAAGGCCCTGGTCGTAAAGGGGCAGCGCTCGATGGCATGTGAGCGTGCCGGATGGGCAAGGAGGGGACATTGGCCTTTTCACCCACAGTCTCTCAATGGGAATTGACCGAGGCGGTTCGCCAGGCGGTGGGGGACGTCTTCGCGATCGAGGATGTCACAGTGGTGGATGGCCGGCGAGAGCTGGTGCGGCTGCGCGGCCATCTCCTGATCGACTCTCAGCAGGCTTACACGCTGGTCTCAGAGCGTTTTCGCGCTTTGGGCCTGACCGCTCTCTTCCGGCGGGAGCGGGGCGCGGACCTCATCATCGCGGTGCCGGGGACGATCCCCACGCGGATCGCCAACAGCCCATGGGTGCCAGCCATTCTATTGGTGTTGACCTTGGCCTCCGTGCTCTACATCGGCGCGTTGATGGACCCGACGCCCGATGGCCGCATTCGCCTATGGAACGGCCTCCCCTTCGCCGTCAGCCTGATCGCCATCCTGGGGACCCATGAGCTGGGCCATTACTTCGCCGCCCGGCGTGTGGGTACCCCGGTAACGCTGCCCTACTTCATCCCCATGCCCATACCCCCGTTTGGCACCATGGGCGCCTTCATCCAGATGAAAGCGCCCTCCCGAGATCGTCGTGCCCTCCTGTCCGTGGCCATCGCCGGGCCGCTGGCCGGGATGGTGGTGGCCATCCCGGTGCTCATCCTGGGGCTTCTGTTATCCGAGGTGGAGCCGCTTCCCCCCGGCGGTTATCTCATGGAGGGCAATTCGATCCTTTACGCGGCCATGAAGATCCTGGTGTTCGGCCGGTTTCTGCCCAGCGGCGGGTACGACGTGATCCTGCACCCGGTCGCCTTCGCCGGGTGGGCGGGCCTGTTGGTCACCGGGCTCAACCTGATCCCCGCCGGCCAGCTCGATGGGGGCCACATCGTTTACGCGTTGCTGGGCGAACGCGCCCGCTATCTCACCATCGGGATCATCGTGGTGCTTTTGGGGCTGTCCTGGATATGGCGCGGCTGGCTGATATGGGCCTTTTTGATCTTCCTCTTCAGCCGGGTGCAGGCCACCCCGCTGGATGACATCACGCCGTTGACGTCCGGACAGCGCCTGATCGCCATCGGCATGATGGTCCTTTTCCTCCTCGTTTACGTGCCCGTGCCGATCACCGTACACCCGTAGGAGCGTGTCTGAAAAATGCGATGGGAACCACTTTCCGGCCTATATCTGCCTTTCTCGGCCCTTTCCGCAGGGATCTGGGCCGAGGTCGGGCAGGTCGAAGGCGGAAGAAGGACTTTTTCCGGAGGAGCGAAGCCCCTCCGGGCCTCCCCATAGCGGAAGCAATGGCATTTCTCAGACACACTCTTAGTGGCTTCGTGGTGTGTTTTTCCTAAGGGGGTGCGATGATCGTAACGGTAACCCCCAATCCTGCCCTCGATCGGGTCCTGTTCGTCGAGGGCTTCGCCTGGGGAAGGCGGGTCCCGGTGACCCAAGCGGTCTGGAGCCCGGGCGGCAAAGGCACCGACGGCGCCTGTATTGTGGCCGAGTTGGGACGCCCCTGTCTGGCGTTGGGGTTCGCTGCGGGGCCTTCTGGTCGGCAGCTGGCAGATATCCTGCGCGCGGCCGGGGCCACACCTGATTTCACCCCCGCGGGCGGCGCCACGCGGGTGAACTACGTCCTGATCGATGTCGCCCGTAGGCGCCAGGCCACGTTGACCACCGACGCGCTGGAGGTCTCACCCGCTCAACTGGCCGCGCTGGAGGCGCGGGTTGCACAGGCTTTGGATGGGTGTACCTGCCTGTGGCTGGGCGGGGCGATGCCTCCGGGGGTGCCGGACGATCTCCATGCTCGCCTTATTCGGGAGGCCTGGGCGCGCGGGATTCCGACCATCCTGGATGCGCGTGGGGCCGCGCTGCGCCTGGGAGCTGCCGCCCATCCGACCGTGCTGAAGCCGAACGAGCATGAGCTGGCTGAGCTGGTGCCTGCGGTGCCCATGGAGCCGGCGCGGTTGGGGCAGGTGTTGGCTGGATTGTTGGAGGGGGGTACGGAGCTGGTGCTGGCGACCCTGGGCGAGCGCGGCGCGGTGGCTGTCACCAGGGACGATCGCTGGTTCCTGCCCCCGCTGGATGTGCCGGTGGTAAACGCGGCCGGTGCCGGCGACGGTATGGCGGCGGCGTTGGCCATCGGCCTGGGCGAGGGATGGCCGTGGGAGGAGAGTTTGCGGCTGGCCGTAGCCACGGCGGCCGCGGTGGTCATGACGCCGGGCACGGCCGAGTGTCATAAGGACGACGTGGATCGCCTTTTGCCCCAAGTCCGCTTGGAGCCTCTGTGACTTCAGGTCCGGTGCGTTGTTGTCCTCCTGTATGTAGCGCTTCACGCTATCGCTGGATGGAATCTGGCAGGCCAAAGAAGGCCTGCGCGTTGTCGTGCAGGATCATTCGGGCGATGACGACGGCGTCCGCCTCGCCCAGATAGCCCTGGTCGATCATCTCGGTCAGCGCCCAGGCGACCCCCCAGCGGGCGATGCGGGCGTGCCCATACACGCCGTCCGCCATGCGCACGTCGCCTCCAAACCCGAAGATCTTGTTCACGGGCACCGTCCCGATGAAGGTTTGCAGGGCGTGTCGCGTGGCGTAGGGATCGATGATCCAGGCCCAGCAGAGGTCCACATATACGTTGGGGTAGTTCTTGGCCAATGCGGCGACCTCGCCCTGGTAGGGATAGCCGATGTGGAAGAGGTCGAAACGGGCATCAGGGTATTGCGTGAAGAGGTTCGTCAGGTCTGTCGGGCGGGTCCGGCTGGCCTCCAGGTTGTTGTTGCCGGCCAGATAGCCGGTGTGGATCTGCACGGGCAGGTCGTATTCGACCGCCCGGCGCAGGCAGTGGTGGAATGTGGCGTCCTGCATGGCCTTCAGCTCGGCGGGCTCCAGCGGCTCGCCGTGCACGTATCGCTTCTCGAAGGCGGCGGCCGCCCGTTCGGGGGGAACGTCCTCGAAGCGCAGGCTACGCCAGTAGGGGCAGTTGTTCTTGATGGCGACCGCCTCCCCTCCATAGCGCTCGAAGTACCAGTCGATGGTCGCCCGGAAGGCCTCCCAGGAGTCGGCGCGAATGCCCGTGCGCGCCGCGAGCTCGTCCAACGGCAGGGGATCCTCCAGGAATCGGTTTACGGCCAGCACCTGGCGGCATAAGGCCGGATCGGCGCCGTCCCGGTAGACGGCGCTGTTTTCCTCCACATCGTGCAGGATGTACCACTCCACCCCCGCTCGGTCCCGGATCAGCCAGCGGTGCACGCCCGGCTGATTATGAGCCCGCATGGCGGCGGTCACATCCCGATAGGTGCGGGCGTTGAGATCCTGGATCCCGTACACCTCTCGTATGGTCAGCGAGATCGCCCGGCCGTAGCCGGTGTGGCGGGCTCGTTCCCAGAATGATGCCACGCGTCGCCACTTCTCATCCTGGTCCATCCGGTCGGTGGGCATCGCCTCGGCGTCTGCGGGAGGCATGCCGGCTGAGATCAGGTCGGCGATAAGATACGCCTGGAAGAGGTAGGCGAAGTCCAGTCGATCGCCCAGCGCCAGGCGGTCGTGCTCCTCCTGCAGGTGCTCATGGGTGTCGATCAGGGGCGTCCGTTCGACGGCCTCGCGCAATCGTGGGTAGCGATTGGGCAGATCAAACATGGGGTGCCTCCTTGGCGGGTTCGTGTCCCCATTATACACCATGGGGCATGGCATGTTGTGTCTCCGTGTGCCTGCCTGGCCTCCCCTCAGCGCATGGCGTTGCCCCTCGTACCCCACCCACATTAAAGAGGCTATACCTCTCAAAGCTCCAGGGCTTTTCAAAGCTCAAACACCTGCCCCTGAAGTCCTACTGTAGGGGCGCCCCTTGTGGGCGCCTGAGGCAACTACAAGGGCTGTCTCTACAAGATTCGTTAGAACGCTGAAAAGCCCTGTCAAAGCTCCTCGCCGTATTTCCACACGAAAAAGATGCACGACCGGATCGCCGATCGTCTTGACGCTCCCTCGCGCTCGCGTGTAGAATGGGCCCACAACCCCCAAGCCCGACAAGGAGGTCGTTTGATGTCCTCGCTATCTCGTGATCGCGTTGCCCTCTACTTGCAAGATGCCCATCCTATTCGCGATGGAATTGAGTATGTGCGTTATGCGGAGTCCAAGGGGTTCGAGGCGGTGTGGCAGGCGGAATCCCGTCTGGTGCGGGATGCCATCGTGCCCATGGCTGCCTTCGCCGCCTGTACGGAGCGCATCAAGGTCGGCTCTGGTGTCATCAACAACTGGACCCGCAACGCGGCTCTGATCGCGGCGACCTTCGTCACCCTGGATGACCTGGCTCCTGATCGGATCCTGTGTGGCCTGGGAGCCTGGTGGGAGCCGCTGGCTTCCAAGGTCGGCGTGGACCGACGTAAGCCGCTGCAGGCCATGCGGGAGACGGTGGAGGCGGTGCGTCGGTTGATCGCGATGGAGCGGGTGACCTACCACGGCGAGTTCGTCCACCTGACGGATGTGGAGATCGATATCGTCCACGGCCGACGGGAGCCGAGGAACATCCCCATCTACATCGGCGCCACCGGCCCGAAGATGCTGGAGCTGGCGGGGGAGATCGCCGATGGCGTGCTCCTGAACTATCTGGTATCGCCCGCGTACAACGCGCAGGCGATGGAGCGGTTGGAAGCTGGAGCGCGCCGGGCGGGCCGCAGGCTAGAGGACATCGATCGGCCGCAGCTGGTGGTGTGCTCGTTGGATACCGATCGGCAGAAGGCGTTGGACAACGCCCGCAAGCTGGTGACGCAATATCTGGGCCAGCAGCCGCACATCATGAAGGCGTCCGGCGTCTCCCAAGAGCTGTTGGACGAGATCGGTCAGGTGCTCTCCTGGCCGGCGACGGAGGAACAGATCGAGCGGGCCATGGAGCTGGTGCCAGATGAGGTGGTACAGCTCATCACTGCCAGCGGCACGCCCGAGGAGTGTCGGGCCAAGGTGCGGGAATACGTCGCCGCGGGCTGCACCTGCCCGGTGCTGTATCCGTTGGGCGATGATGTGTACGCCATGATCGATGCATTCGCGAACGGATATCGCTGAGAAGACCCTCGATGCATGATTTACCGCGTCAAAGGCTTCGCGACCTCATCACCACGTACGGTCCTTCCGTGATCGAAGACCCCGATCACTGCGAGCGTCTCCTGCGCGCCATCTGCGGCGAGTATCGGCGTGAGTTCTTCGTGCTGGCTGGTGCGCTTCGAGAGGGCGTGCCGGCAGCGTTGTTGGCCGCGGCGCCTGACGTGTCGCGGGCGTCATTCCTGGCGCGGCTGGCGCGGGAGCTCCAGGATGGGCTGGCGGTCACGGAGGAGGCCGCCCATTGGGCCGTGGAGGCGTGGGCTGTGGCGTTGGGCGTGGTCGAGCTGTCGGACCATGTGTCCACGGTCACGGTCGCTCTCGATGGCACAGGAGACTACAGGAGCATCGGGGCCGCGTTGCGTGCGGCCTCCTCGGGGACGCGAGTCGTGATCCGCCCGGGTCGCTATGAGGAGGGGCTCGTCATCGATCAGGAGGTGGAGATCATTGGCGATGGCCCGCCGGCTGAGATCATCGTCGAGAGCATCAATGCCCCCTGTGTCCAGGTGGAGGCGGAGTGGGCAGTGGTGCGCGGCCTCTCCCTCCGCAGTTACGTGGAGTGGCGCGGCAGCAAGTATTACGCCGTGGAGGTTGCCCAAGGGCGCTTTGAGATGGAGGATTGCGATATCACGTCCGATGCATTGGCGTGCGTGGCCGTTCACGAGCCCTCCGCCGATCCCGTGTTCCGGCGGTGTCGCGTGCACGATGGTCAGGGCTTCGGCGTCTCCGTCTATGACGGCGCGCGGGCGACCCTGGAGGAATGTGTGATCTCCGGGAATCGATATGCCGGCGTGGAGGTTCGCGGTGATGCTCGCGTTCTTCTGCGCCGGTGCCGGATCCGGGATAACGCGAGGGAGGGGATATGGGCCTATGACGGGGGATCCGTCACATTGGAGGATTGCGAAGTAGACGGGAATTTGAAGGCCGGGATCAGCGCCGAACGGGGATCAGAGCCCGTCATTCGCGGCGGGTGCATTCGGGATCCGGTGGTCGCCTATGAGCCCACCCGGGTGAACTCCTGGCGGGTGATCCTGGCCTGGGCTATGATCGGCGCGCTGGTGGTGGGGATCATCGTCAGGGCCGTCTCCGGCTTGGTCGTCGGCGCCCTGGTGGGCATGTTGCTGGGAGCCATCCTGGCGGGGATCATGTCCGGCGTACTGGGCGGCCAGCGGTAGGGCGGCGGCATGTATGCGCGTATTGGGGGACCTTCCATAAGTCGTCCCCGCCTCTCGGATAGGACATCTCTATAAACCATCAAGCAAGGAGCTGTATCCATGCCCGACGTTCGCTTTGACACCTACTATCGCTATGAGGAGCTAACGCGCATCTTGCAGGGCTACGCGGAGGAGCATCCTCAGCTTGTGCGCGTGGAGAGCATCGGTAAGAGTTATGAGGGGCGTGACATCTGGGTGGCCACCGTCACCAGCTTCGCCACGGGGGAGGATAAGGAGAAACCCGCGCTGTGGGTGGATGGCAACATTCATGCCAGCGAGTTATCGCCCTCCAGCGCGTGTCTGTATCTGATCCACAGGCTGGTTACCGGGTATGGGCGCGATGAGGAGATCACTCGCTGTTTGGACACGCGGGCTTTTTACATCTGCCCGCGCGTGAACCCGGATGGGGCGGAGTTGGCGTTGGCGGATAAGCCCAAGATCATCCGGTCCAGCACGCGGCCGTATCCCTACGATGAGGAGCCGCTTGAGGGGTTGGTGGAGGAGGATATCGACGGGGATGGCCGCATGTTGATGATGCGAATCCCCGATCCGAACGGTCCCTGGAAGGTGTATCCGGAGGAGCCGCGCCTGCTGGTGCGCCGGGATCCCACAGAGACGGATGGGCAGTACTATCGTATCCTGCCGGAGGGACGGCTGAAAGACTATGACGGGGTGACGATCACGTTGCAGCCGAAGAAGGAGGGGCTGGACCTCAACCGCAATTTCCCGATGAACTGGCGCCAGGAGCACGAGCAGCAGGGGGCTGGCCCGTATCCCACGTCGGAGCCGGAGGTCCGGGCGATCGTGCACTTCATCGTCAGCCACCCGAACATCACCGGCGGCGTGGCCTTTCACACGCACAGCGGCGTGCTCCTGCGGCCGTACAGCGATCAGAGCGATGAGACGTTCCCGGCCGAGGATCTGTGGACGTATCAGAAGATCGGCCAAAAGGGGACGGAGATCACCGGCTACCCCAACATCTCCGTGTATCACGACTTTCGATATCACCCGAAGGAGGTGATCACGGGCGTCTTTGACGACTGGATGTACGATCACCTGGGGGTGTTCGCCTGGACGGTGGAGATCTGGAGTCCACAGCGACAGGCGGGGATCAAGGATTACAAGTTCATCGAGTGGTATCGAGAGCATCCCGTCGAGGATGATCTGAAGCTGCTTCGGTGGAGCGACGAGGTGTTGGATGGCGAGGGATATGTGGACTGGTACGAGTTCGACCACCCGCAACTGGGTAAGGTCGAGTTGGGGGGCTGGAACGCGCTTTATGCCTTCCGCAATCCACCGCCGAAGTTCCTAGAGAAGGAGATCTCCTCCTTTCCGGACTGGTTGATCTGGCATCTGTTGATCTCGCCGCGCCTGGAATTGTATGAGGCGAGCGCCAAGCCATTGGGCGATGGGACGTATCGGATCCGCCTGGTGGTGCAGAACACGGGATGGTTGCCCACGTATGTGACCAAGAAGGCGCTGGAGAAGAAGGTGGTGCGCGGCGTGATCTGCGAGATCGAGCTGCCAGAGGGCGCCAAGTTGGAGGCCGGCAAGCCACGCGTGGACATCGGCCAGTTGGAGGGCCGGGCTTACAAGCCCTCCGCCCCGGTCAGCCGGGTGGCCGATCCCACCGAGGACCGGGCCAAGGCGGAGTGGGTCGTGCGGGCGCCCAAGGGTGGCACGGTGCGGCTCGTCGCCCGTCATGATCGGGCGGGGGTGGTACGGGCGGAGGTCGTATTGGAGGCGGGTGAGGCCGGAAGAGGTGGGTGAAGGGGCGCGGGGGCGATCAACCGGTCGCCCTCGTGAAGGACGCCTCCCTGAGCCTTCCTGGGCCTGACGTTGGGATCGAGGGAAAAGCGATGACTCTATGGCAGAGATACTACACGCCGGTTGAGCTGTCTCAGGCTTTGCGCGTGCTGGCCGATTATGGGCCGGAGGCTCGCGTGGTGGCTGGGGGCACGGACTTGATCATCGAGCTGGAGCGCGGCGTGCGAGAGGTGTCCGTGCTGGTGGATGTCAGCCGCCTGATGGGGCTGGACCGTATCGTGGAGGATGAAGGCCTGGTGCGGATCGGCCCGCGCGTCACGCATCATCAGGCGGTGACTTCGCCGCTCGTCGCCGCGCGGGCCTTTCCCCTGGCTCGCGCTTGCTGGGAGGTGGGTGCTCCTCAGATTCGCAATCGCGGCACCATAGCGGGCAATCTGGTCACCGCCTCGCCGGCCAATGACACGATTACGCCGCTGTGGGCGCTGGATGCTCGCGTGGTGTTGGCGTCGGCGCGTGGGCAGCGCGAGCTCTCCTTCCCCGAGTTCTTTCAGGGCGTCCGGCGCACCGCGCTGGCCCCGGACGAGATGGTGACCGGGATCGTCTTCCCCGCGCTGCGGCCGAATGTGCGCGGCACGTTCATCAAGCTGGGTCTACGCCGGGCCCAGGCGATCAGCATCGTCAACGCGGCCGTGGTGCTGGAGTTCGGCGACGACGTGGTGGACGGGGCGCCGCGGGTGCGCTCTGCTCGTGTGACGTTGGGGGCCGTGGCTCCGACGATCATCCGTTCGCCGCAGGCGGAGGGGGTGCTGGCGGGCGCGCCGTTGAGCGACACAGTCATCGAAGAGGCGGCGCGGGCCGCGGCGGCCGACGCCCGTCCCATCGACGATATTCGCGGCTCCGCGGCCTACCGCCGGGAGATGGTGCGCGTGCTGGTGCGCCGCGCGCTGCGTCAGTTGCGGGATGGGGAGGAGCGGCGCGGGTGGCCGCAATCGCCGGTTACGCTGGGGGGAAGCCGGGCGATCCCTTCATGGCGTGGGCGTATCCTGGAGCATGATGTGGCGAATGATCAGCCCATCGAGACGACGGTGAACGGACAGCGGGTGCGCGTGCGCGGGGCCAATGGCAAGACGCTGCTGCGTATGCTGCGTGAAGATCTGGGCCTTATCGGCACCAAAGAGGGGTGTGCCGAGGGGGAGTGTGGCGCCTGTACGGTGCTCCTGGACGGCATGGCCGTGATGAGCTGCCTGGTGCCGGCCCCTCGCGCTCATGGCGCTGAGATCGTGACGGTGGAGGGGCTGGCTCAGTACGGAGGGGCATGGGAGGATCTGCATCCCGCCCAGCGGGCTTTCATCGAGGCCGGCGCGGTGCAGTGCGGCTACTGCACGCCGGGGCTGTTGATGGCAGCCGCCCGGCTGTTGCAGGAGCGCCCGTCCCCCACCCCTGAGGAGATCCGATACGCGCTGACCGGCAACCTATGCCGGTGCACCGGCTACTACAAGATCATCGAGGCCGTCGAGCGGGCGGCAACGAAGTTAGACCACTAAGGCACGAAGACACGGAGGGATTTAGAGGTGAGTCAGTATGCACCTCTCTCCGAGGAGGAAGAACGCATCGCTAAAGCGATCGTAGACGCAGCGTATGCCGTTCATAAGGAGCTTGGCCCTGGACTGCTGGAAAACATCTATGAGGTCTGTTTTTGCCACGAGTTGAGCAAGCGTGGGTTATCATATCGCCGGCAAGTTGTAGTACCCATTGTGTACGACGGCATAAGATTTGACGAGGGACTGCGGTTAGATGTGTTAGTGGACGACCTTGTCATTTGTGAGCTAAAAGCGGTGGAGGCTCTCCACTCAGTACACATGGCACAATTACTGACGCAATTGAAGCTGACGGGGAAGCGACTTGGGTTCTTGATCAACTTCAACGTCTCACTGATCAAGCACGGTATCAAGCGAGTCATTCTGTAGCTCTCCGCTTCAGCCTGAGCCGATGGTAGGACTTTATCTCTAAGCCTTTCGTGTCTTTGTGTCTTCGTGGTAGAGTTGAGCCCATGGAGGGACCATGATCGGCAAATCGTTACCGAGGGTGGATGCCCGGGATAAGGTGACGGGGCGGGCGCTGTATCCGGGCGATCTGACCCGGCCGGATATGCTTCATATGAAGGTGCTGTTCGCGGGACGTCCGCACGCCCGCATCCGGTCCATTGACACGAGCCAGGCCGAGCGGGCGCCGGGCGTGGTCGCCGTCTTCACGGCGGCCGATGTGCCCGTCAACGAGTACGGACTGAACATCCCCGATCAGCCGGTATTGTGCGGCCCCGGTAGCACGAAGCCCGGCGCCGACGTCGTGCGCTTCGTCGGCGATCAGGTGGCGCTGGTGGTCGCGGAGACCGAGGAGCAGGCCGCGGCCGCGCGGGACCTGATCCGGGTCGAATATGAGGATTTGCCCGTCGTGGCGGACATGGATGCCGCCCTGGCCCCCGATGCGCCCATCCTGCATCCCGATCGGGAGAGCAACGTCCTCTGTCATTACCGGATCCGCAAGGGAGATGTGGAGGCCGGGTTCGCTCAGGCGGACGTCATCCTCGAGGGCGAGTATGAGACGCCGATGCAGGAGCATGCGTATCTGCAGCCGGAGGCGGGGCTGGCGTATATCGATGAGACCGGCCGGGTGACGGTGGAGGTGGCCGGGCAGTGGACTCATGAGGATCGGGAGCAGATCGCCCACGCGCTGGGGCTGCCCGAAGATCAGGTGCGGGTGATCTACCCGGCTATCGGCGGCGCGTTTGGCGGACGAGAGGACATCTCGGTCCAGATTATCCTGGCGCTGGCCGCCTGGCGACTACACCAGCGCGGCATTCATCGTCCTGTGAAGATCGTCTGGAGCCGCGAGGAATCCATCATCGGCCATCATAAGCGCCACCGGATGCGCATCCGGCATCGCTGGGGGGCGACCCGAGATGGCCGCATCACGGCCATGGAGGTCGAGTGCATCGGGGATGCGGGCGCGTACGCCTATACCTCGACCAAGGTCATGGGCAACGTGCATCTCATGAGCACCGGGCCATACGAGGTGCCCAACGCGAGCGTGGACACGTATGCGGTCTACACCAACAACATCCCCGCGGGCGCCTTTCGCGGATTCGGCGCTCCCCAGGCGCTGTTCGCCGCGGAGACGCATATGAATAAACTTGCGGAGAAGTTGGGGATCGATCCCATCACGATCCGCTTGCGCAACTGCCTGAGGGAGGGCTCCATAGCCGCGGTGCAGACGCCCATGCCAAAGGGCGTGAGCCTCCCCGCGGTGATCGAGCGATGCGCGCGGGAGGCGGGATGGCGTCAGGAGGGAGATCGCTGGATCCCGCCCGAGCCGCCCAAGCCGGAGGCGCCTGTTGTGCTCAACTCCCTGGAGGCGGCCGCGCCGCCGGGGGTGAAGCGCCGGGGAGTGGGCTTCGCATGCGGGTATAAGAACGTAGGGTTCTCCTTCGGCGCTCCCGAATCGTGCACGGCGATCATCGAGCTGCGCGGCGGCGCGGAGATCGAAGAGGTGGTGTTGCGCCACGCGGCCGCGGAGGTGGGGCAGGGCGTGCACACGGCGCTGGTTCAGATGGCGGCCGAGGCCGTAGGCGTGCCACCGGAGCGGGTGCGGCTGATCGTCAGCGACACGGCCGAGACGGAGAACTCGGGGAGCGTCTCGGCCTCTCGGATGACCTTCATGGCGGGGAACGCCATTCGTGGCGCGGTGGAGATCGCCCTGCAGCGTTGGCGTGAGGAGGAGCGTCCGGCTATCGGCCATTATGTATATCGCCCGCCGCGCACCACGCCGTATGATCCTGAGACCGGCCGCGCGTTGCCCAACTTCGCCTACGGGTATGTGGCGCAGTGCGTCTTCGTGGAGGTGGACGAGGAGACGGGGGAGGTGCGTCCGTTGAACGTGGTCTCCGTGAACGACGTGGGACGGGCCGTGAATCCGCAGCAGGTGGAGGGACAGATCGAGGGTGGAGTCGTACAGGCGGTGGGGTGGACATTGCTGGAGGACTTCATCGTGCAGGATGGACAGGTGCTGACGCCGCATTTGAGCACCTACCTGATCCCGACCGTAGCGGATGTACCGCCCCGGGTGCGCTCGGTGATCGCGGAGCATCCCGACCCGCTCGGCCCGTGGGGCGTGCGCGGCGTGGGAGAGATGCCGTTCCTGACCGTGGCGCCCGCGATCATCGCCGCCGTCCACGACGCGACCGGCGTCTGGTTCGATCGTTTCCCGCTGACCCCGGAGCGTGTGTTACGTGGTTTGGGACGGCTGGATAATGGAAGGTAAAAGGAAATGGCCATCGTGGGCTCGTGTGGCTGGTTGTGAGCGGGGAGGGGCCGTTCGAGATCGGGGTGCCGGATGGTACGTGAGACAATAGTACGGTGGTACCAATTAGGGCTTGACATGGGGGAGAAATTGTAGTAATATGAGATGCGAAGCGGCTAGTCATGGTGAGCACACCTCCGGGGTGGGCGGAGGTGCTGTTTGTTATTTGCCTTTGTGGGAAGGAGGAGGTGACCGCAATGAACACGGCCGCGATGACCATCCAGGAGTTCAATGCGCTGTTGAAGGCACAGCCGACCAAGGAGGACAGCCCGCTGCTGAAGGTTCTACGCCAGATCGCCATCATCAAGAAGCCGGAG